>NZ_NCAS01000056.1:0-13770 GCF_002255515.1 Acidiphilium sp. 20-67-58
GGGGTTGTCGAGACGGGCGGTGCTGACGGCAACGGTGAGTCCGCGCGCACGCAGATCATCGCGGTCGAGACCGAGCGGGATGACCCGGACAACCCGGATGTGACGATCACCACAACCAGGCTGACGACGCGCGCTCATGTCGAGCAGGAGAGCGCGCTGGTCGAGCTGGCGGGACAGGCTGGCCGTGATCGGCGCGGCACACTCAACCCGGCCCAGATCAAGCGCGGGATCGAGGCGAGCGGGCTGAGCTTCACCGGCGCACATGGCGCGGCGCAGCGCCGGATGATCGATCATCTCGGCATGGGCGGCCGGTTCGCGGTGGGGATCGGGGCAGCCGGGGCCGGCAAGACCACGCTGTTGAAGCCGCTTGTGGCCGCGTGGCGTGACCAGGGTGCGGACATTCACGGCATCAGCCTTGGCTGGCGCCAGGCGCGCGAGTTGCGCGAGGCCGGCCTGAACACCGAGGCCGAGGCCGGCGGGCGTGACACGATCGCGGCCGTGTCGGTGTTCATCAACCGGGTGGAGAGCGGCCGGCTGGACTTGTCCAATCGCAGCGTCGTGGTGATCGATGAGCTGGGCACGATCGGCACGCGCCAGATGCTCGATCTGTTGCGGCTCCAGGAGCGGCACGGGTTCCGCATGGTGGCGATCGGTGATCCGAAGCAATGCCAGTCGATCGAGGCGGGCCAGGTGATCGGCCTTCTCGAAAAAGGGCTGGTGGCCACAGCGAGGTGATCGCGCGGGCCGCCGCGCTCTGGGATGAGCGCCGGAAAGCGAACGCCGACCGGCCGCGCTTTACGCTTTCGATCAGCACACCGACCAATCAGGACGCACGCGCGATCGGCGAGGCGATCCGGCAACGGCTGCTGGCCTCTGGCGAGCTGGGGCAGACCCGTATGACGCTGGCGGCGATTGATAAGAACACCGGCGAGCACTACGCGATGCCGATCGCCACCGGCGAAAAAGTCCGGCTCTTCTCCCGGACCAACGCGGCGATGCTGGATGGCAGTAAGGGCGCGATCGGCGATAATGGCTCGATCCTCGAAATCACCAGCATCCGCGACGAGGGGCTGGTGCTGCGGAACGACCATGGCCGCGAGGGCTTTGTGAAATGGGACACGCTGGCCGACAAGGAAAGCGGCCGGATGCGGCTGGCCTACGGCTATGCCATGACCACCAACACCGCCCAGGGCATCACCACGACCGAGCATATCTTTGTAACACCGGGCGGCTCGCAGACCACGGACGGCTTCAAGACCTATGTCTCCGGGTCGCGGCACCGGGAGCGGGATTACTGGCTGACCTCGGAGGGGGCCGAGCGTCAGGAGATCGCGGGCCGCCGGCCGCTGGGCGATCCGCGCCCGATCCGCGAGCACGACATCTGGACGAACTGGACGCGGAACATCGCGCGCCAGCCTGAAAAGACCAATGCGCTCGATCTGGTGAAGATCGGCGAGGAGGCCCGCCGCAATGCGGCCCGCGCCTTTCTCAAAGGGTTGGCGGCCGACGAGAAACGCGAGGCCGCAGGCTTGCCCGCTGACCTGTCCCAGCGTTTTGCACGCACCCAGGCCCGTGCCGGCGCGCAAGGCCGCTTGGCCGAAACCATGGCACGGGGCGGTGAGGAGAAGCGGCAGGCGCTGGCCCGCATCGAGCGGGCGGCTCCGGCCGTGCGGGCAGCGGTGGCGGCGGGCTGGGAGCGGGCGCGGCCGTTGATCGAGGCCGCGCATCGGAGTGCTCGGGTCCGCCTACAGAGCGCGCTGGAGGGGCATCGGCGCCAGGCGCAGCGGCGAGCCGAGGAGCATCCCGTTGAACAAGCAAGCCGGAAGCGTGGGCGTAGCCGGTAACGGCGCGCAAATCGGGCTCGATACGTCCGCGCAGGGCAGAAATCCACCGTGCAGAACGGACTGACTGAAGGGCGGCTGTGCGCCCATCACGGTCATCCAGGCTTCCTGGGCCATGCCCTGTGAATAGGCTTCGAACCTGAACCCCGCCCAGCACGCCTACAACCTATTGAAAAATTGTCGAAATTGTCGTTCCGGCAGGGGTCCCGATCGGCGCCGATCAGGACCCCACTGGATGGGCGAAATTTCCCTTTACCTCAGTCACTTACGGTGCCTTTGCGCCGGGGTTCAACGTTGACGCCGATTCACAATGACCCGGGCAGCTGGTCCGGCCGACTTCAAGAAACCAAACATCGTTGGTGGGGCGGAGCAGCATGTCGAGACCATCGATCCATGTCATGGTCGCGTCCAGCATGGATCTGCCGCGCTATTGCGTCGAACCAATTCCTTGCGCCTCATCATCACGCTGCTGCATCATTCGCAAATGGTCGACACCGCATCGCACTGCGCCGGGACATGTTTCGAGGCGATGAAATGATCGCGCCGTCTCCCCATGGTATTTTATGGCGAGGGACCCCTCCCGATGTATTGGCTCGCCAGCAGTGAAGGCCGCAAAGCGGGGGCGATCGGGCTCGATTGCAATCACGCCCGCGCGGCATAGCATAACCCGCGCCCGATATCGCCGCGATTATTCCCCGCCAGGCAAAGCGTGGAGTAGTTCATGGGGGCGGACGATGATCACAAAAACGGAGCCTTCGGGATTTGCTGGGCCACCTCTCTGACACGATCGTGCATGCAGCCCGGATGCACGCGCTACTGGCCTATGGTCTCGCCTTCGTGCTGACCGCGGCGGAAGCGTTTCCCGTCATCGGCGCGCTGGTGCCTGGAACCGCCATTATTGTCGGATTGGGCGCTCTCGTGCCGACGGGCGCCCTGCATTTCTGGCCCCTGGTGGCCTGGTCGACGGGAGGAGCCATCCTGGGCGACGGGCTGCCCTTCTGGTTTGGCTCCCGGTTCCGGCACCAGGCGACAGGGCTCTGGCCACTGAGCCTGCATCCGGATCTGCTGCCGCGAGGCAAGGCATTCTTCGAGCGCCATGGCGGGTCCGCCGTTATCATCGCACGGTTCACGCCAGGCGTGCGGGCTGTTGTGCCCATTGTGGCCGGAGTCAGCGGGATGCGTTCGCTCCGCTTTTATGTGCTCGACGTCGTTTCAGCGGTCATCTGGGCGCCCGCGCATGTCGGCGCCGGGGTTCTCGTTGGCGCCTCGTTGGCCATTCTGGGCGTCATGGCAGGCAGGCTCGAGGCCCTGCTCATCGGCTCGATCGTCAGCCTCGTGCTCCTGCTCTGGCTGGTTCCACGGCTTCTCCGTTTTGTGATTAGCTGGTTGGAAAGCAAGCGCGGGCCAGCGCTAGCCTGGGCCCACGCCGGCAAAGGCAGGATTCGCAGTAACGTGGCTTCCATCCTCGATCCGGCACGGACGGAACTGTCCGGCCTGATCACCCTCGCCGGGGCTCTTGCGGGCAGCCTCTGGCTTTTGCTCGGCGTTCTGCAGGACCTGATCGCCGGAGATCCGCTGGTTTATGCCGATCACGCGATTCTGCATTTCCTTGAGCCCTATCGAAGCGGCATACCGATGGAAGCGGCGATGGCGTGCTCCCGGCTTGGCAGCGGTGCGGTCACGCTTGCTGTCGCAGCGGTCGCGCTCGTCTGGCTCGACCGGCAGAGTGCGTGGCGTGGTGCGGCCTATGGTATTGCCGCTGTGATCGGTGCCTCCCTGTTCACCGCGGGGCTCGATCTTGCCCTGCATCGCGCGCCACCGTCGCCGATTGCGCCCGGCTGGAGCCTTATTCCGTTTCCCGGCGGCGATCTTGCAACCTCATGCGCGGTTTATGGCATCCTGACCGTCATCGCCGGCCGACGGCTCGGCGCGCGCCCACGTATTGGGCTGATCACGGCAACGGTCCTTTTCGCTGCACTGCAGCTCGGCAGTCGGGTCTATCTCGGGCTGGACTGGTTTTCATCCGAACTGGCTGCGCTGGGCTTCGGGTTCGCGTGGGCGGCCGGTCTCGGCCTCGCCTATGTTGCGCGTCCGGTCGAACCGGTGGCACCCTGGCGCCTCGTCGCCATTACGGCGGCTACGCTCGCCATCGCCGGTACGCTGGCGGTCGCCCTCAACCGCAATGCCGATCTGGCGCGTCATGACGTGGGGCGCATGAGCACGACGATGACGTGCCCTGACTGGCTTCAACACGGTTGGCAAAACCTGCCAACACGCAGCCTCGGCATGCTCGGCAGTTTTTCCGGCTCACTGACGATCCAGTGGATTGGCCCGGCCGACGGGCTTCGGCACGCTCTCGCCCAGCTCGGCTGGCGCTCGCCCGCGCCCTGGACATTTCGCAATGCTCTTGAATTTCTAGCCCCGCACGCAAGCCCAGCCGAGATCCCGGCGCTGCCGCGCTGGGATGACGGCCGACGCGCAGACCTGATAATGGTTTTCGTCGGACACGGCCTTGCCGCCGATAAACGGCTGGTGCTGCGCCTCTGGAAGACGAGTGTATCTGTAACCATGCCGACAGGATCGGTACGGACGCTCAGGATCGGGGAGATCGAGATGCAGAGGCTGCGAAGGATGGTCTCAACCCTGACAATCCCTGTCTCGGAAGGTTCCGCTTCTACCGTCCTGCCTCGAATCGCGGCGGCATTGCCTGCCTCGCGGCTGGTGACGCGTGCCGCCGATGGCGCCACCGTCCTGCTCGCCGGTGATCGTGCCGTGGATACGGAGGGATGCCTGACACAGCACCGGGGGGACGGTGCGCAATGAGGGTTCTTATCGTCGAGGACGAGGCGAAGACCGCGGCTTATCTCCGAAAGGGTCTCGAAGAGAACGGCTTCACGGCGGATGTGGCTACTGATGGAGAGACGGGGCTCGAATTCGCCCGCCACGGCGGCTACGATGCCATTATTCTCGACATCATGCTGCCACGGCGCAACGGCTTCGAAATCCTCGACGAAATCCGGCGGCGAGACAGTCAGACCGCCGTGCTTCTACTCACGGCGCGGGACCAGGTGACAGATCGCGTCGCCGGGCTGGAGGCCGGGGCCGACGATTACCTCGTCAAGCCCTTCGCGTTTTCCGAGCTGCTTGCCCGTGTGCGCACCATTCTGCGGCGAGGGCACGCGCGGCAACCGGCGCTGATCCAGATCGCCGATCTCGAGATCGACCTCTCGGGACACCGGGCAACGCGAGCGGGTCAGGCGCTCGATCTGACGCCGAAGGAGTTCCGCCTGCTTTCGTTGTTGGCCCGCCGCGCGGGCGATGTCATCTCCCGAACGGTCATTGCCGAACAGGTCTGGGACATCAATTTCGATTCTGGCACGAACGTCGTCGACGTCCACATGTACCGCCTCCGCGCCAAGCTGGACGACCCGTTCTCCCGCCGCCTGATCCACACCGTTCGTGGCGTGGGTTACGTGCTCGAAGACCGTGGCGGCTGATCCTGAAGCGCCGAGCGCTGGCGGATCGATGTCCCTGCGGATGACCGCGTGGTATGCAGGGACGGCGTTCCTGCTCGTCCTGCTGGCCACTAGTCTCCTGACCTGGTCGTTTGGCGCGCGCATCGCCAGGCAGGAAGACCGCACGCTGCACGTGCTCGCACGGATCGCCCACCCGCTGGGCGGCGCTGCCGATCCGTCCGCATCGCAGGCCATTGCATCGGCGCTTGAGCGAGCGGGCAACACCCGCGAGATCCAGTTCCGCGTCATCGGCCCGCACGGTCGGATCACAATCCAGTCAAAGGGCAATCATCTGCCTCTGCCATCATCGGTCGGCTTGCCGAACGTCGCCACGCTTGATAGCGGCGGGATGGCGTTTCGTGTTCTCACCCAGCCCCTGCCGAACGGCTTCATGCTGCAGATCGCCATCGCCAGCCCCGGCTCGCAGGCCCTCCTGCTCCGTTACCGTGAAACCCTTACCCTGGTTCTTGCGGTGTCGATCATCCTCTGCGCCGTGCTCGGATATCTCATCGCCCGTTCGGGCATGCACCCGATCGAGCGCATTGCCGAAACGGCCGAAAACATCCGCCTTTCGACCCTGCATGAACGTCTCGACGTCGCAGGTCTTCCCGGCGAACTCGCCGCGCTCGCCAACACGTTCAACCTGATGCTGGACCGGCTTGAGCAATCCTTCCTCCAGCTCTCCCAATTCTCGGCTGACCTCGCGCACGAGCTGCGCACGCCGATCAGTAATCTGTGCGGCGAGCTGGAAGTTGCTTTATCGAGGCCCCGCTCTGACGATACTTATCGGGAAGTCCTCGGCTCCGCACTCGAGGAATGCACTCGCATCAGCCGGGTCATTCAGAGCCTCCTGTTCCTTGCCCGCGCCGAGATGGTCGGGGCTCCACCCGCCGTTGAAGCTCTTGATCTTGCCAGCGAGATCGCAACGGTTCTCGAATTCTACCAGCCGATGGCGGCGGAGGCGGGGCTGTCGCTGACCGCCCGCGTCCGCCCGGGACTACCGATCAGGTTCGACCGCATTCTCCTCCAGCAGGCGCTCGGCAATCTGGTGGCCAATGCAATCGCCCATACCGGCACCGGCGGGCAGATCACCATCGAAGTTGCGGAGGTGCTGGAACAGCTCTCCATCCGCATAAAGGATACCGGGCAGGGGATCGCACCCGAGCATCTGCCGCATGTGTTCGACCGGTTCTATCGCGCCGATCCCGCGCGTTCGCATGTCGGCGGCAATCTCGGGCTCGGCCTCGCCGTGGTTCGCGCGATCATGGACCTGCACGGGGGCCGGGTTTCCATTGAAAGCACGCAGGGTCAGGGCACCACCGTATCGCTACTGGTGGCAGCGACCGCGCGCTAATCCCGAAACGGTGAGCCCAAACTGACGAAATCGTCATTCTGGCGAGGCGGAAACGTCATTCTCGCCGGCTAAAGCGCGAACTCTTTTCCGCTTGAAGCCATGAAGAAAACGTCCCGACACCTCCGTTTCAGACCCAGCCGCGTCGGTGCTCTTGCGCTTGCGACACTGCTTGCCGGCTGTGCGCGGTATCAGCCGGCGCCGTTGCATCCCGGTACTTCGGCCACGGCACTGCTCGGCCGCCGTCTCGACGAGCCGGCGCTTGGCCAATTCCTCGCGGCTATGGGCGTGCATCCGCGCGGACACTGGGGATTGCGGGCTCTGACGCTCGTTGCTGTCTATGAGCGGCCAGATCTGCGGATCAGCGTCGCCGCCTATAACGCCGCGAAAGCGGCGGTGACGACGGCCCAGCAGATCCCGAACCCCACGCTTTCCCTCGCGCCCAGCTTCAACGCGACGCAAGCCTTCCCTTCGCCAATCAAGATCGGGCCGGTCATCAGTTTTCTCGTCTCCAATCTCGGTGCTCGCGAGGCTGGCATCGCCGCCGCGCGGGATCGCCAGCAAGCCGCGCGAATACTCATCGCTGCCGCGGCATGGCGGGAACGCAGCAACGTCCGCAACGCGCTGCTCACACTCTGGCTCGATGAACGGATCGCCAGGATCAAGGCGCGCGTCGCCAGCTATGCCGCGATAGCGTTCCGCCTCGTAGCACAGCGCGTGACCTCTGGGATGCTTGCTGATACCGTGCTCGCCAGCACAACCGAGGCGGCGAACAAGGCAAGCTTTGGCGCCGCTGAAGCGCGGGTCCAGATCGGAATGGACCGGGCCCACTTGGCCGCTGCGATCGGAATGCCGGCGGCGGCGCTTCGAGGTAAGCACCTTTCATTCACCGCCTTTGAGCATCCGTTGCCGCCGGCCAATCTCGCCGCTCTTACACGCACGGCGCTGGTAACCAGTCCACCAGTCGTCGCGGCCTACAAGAATTATCGCGCGGCCGACGCTTCTCTCCGCAAAGCGATCGACCAGCAGTTTCCAGGCTGTCGTATTGGCCCCGGGTATCACTACGATCAGGGCGCCAGCAAGTTCATACTCGCCCTCTCGCTGCCGCTGCCAATTCTCAACCAGAATCAGGGCCCGATCGCCGAGGCGCGTGCAAGGCGCCAGCTTGCGGCGGCCCTGTTCGATCGGGCGCAGGTGCGCGTTCTCCACGAGATCGACGCAGCCAAGGCCGCTCTGCAAGGCAGCGTGAGCGTTGCGCGCGCGGCACGGCTTCTCCTCGCAACCGCCCGCGAGCGCGAACGCCAGGCTATTGAAGCTTACCGCGCCGGTGCGACCGGCCAGCTGCGCATGGTCGAGGCCGAACAGCAGGCAACCCTGGTCCGCGAACAGGAGCTGACCACGGATGCTCAGCGATTACGCGCCCTCGCAGCCGTGGCCGACGCGCTCCATCACCCCATTTTCCGGGAGAGCCACTCATGAAGCGGCATCTGCAGGCCATCGCGGCAAGCCTATCACTTGTTTGCGCCGCAGCTATCGCGCATGCCGCGGCCCTGCGCAGCGTGACGATCAATGCGGCCACGATGAGCAGCGGCCTCATCAAGACGAGCGTCCTGCGCCTTGAGACTAAACATCCTGCCTCCGCGGCTTACGGCATGGTGATCGATCCTTCGCCGATTATCACCTTGCGGTACCGGATCGTATCGGCACGCGCAAAGCTGACGCTGGACGATGCAAATCTCGCCCGCGCCCAGAAACTTTATCGATCTGGAGGTAACGTGTCCAAGGCCAGCCTGCAGCAGATCCAGGCTAAAACCGCCATTGCGCAAGCGCGTGTCGAGGAATTGCTGGCCCAGGCGAAAATGCGCTATGGCGCCGCCCTCGGAGCGGCGATCGCCGATAATGGCCCCTCGTTCAGGACAATCAGCACTGGCGGTTCGCTTGTCTCGGTTGTGCAGGCAGTTGCCACACTTGTATCCCCGCCGGCCGCATCCGCCAGAGCGCCGGATGGGTCTCGCGTCACGCTGTGCCCTGTCGGTTCTGCCGGCCGGATCTCGAAAGGCTTGCTGGGACAGACCTTTTTCTACACCGGCCCCGCACTGCCCATCGGCGCACCGCTCACCGTTACGCTCCGCGCGCCCGGCGTTGTCACCGGCTACGCCGTGCCGGCGGCCGCGCTGATCTGGCACGACAATGGTCCCTTCGTCTTCGTCCGGATGGGCGTCAGCCGTTTCGCGATGTACCGTGTTACCAGATCGCACCCGCTGTACCATTCGGGCACCATCTCGGGCTTCTTCGTGCCCGGCACAGACCTGCCGGCCCACCCGGCGATCGTAACGGCGGGGGCCGGACTGCTGAACTCGGCGCTGGCCGGCGGCGACGCATCCGCTGCGAACGACGACTGAGATAATCTTATGCTGTCCCCTGTCGTCCGTGCCGCCCTGCGCTACCGCCTCGTCGTCGTGCTTCTGATCTCAGGCTTGGCAGCCCTCCAGCTCTCCCGACTGCCTACCGCCCGCTATGATGTCTTCCCGACCTTCACCGCCCCCACCGTCGTGATTCAGACAGCGGCGCCCGGCTTCAGCGCGCTGCAGACCGAGCAAGTGGTCACCGATCGCATCGAACGCACCCTTACCGGCCTGCCCGGCCTTGCGAAGATGCGCTCATCCTCGGAGTCGGGCCTGTCCGTCATCCATCTCGTCTTTCACGGCGGCACCGATCCGTATCAGGACAGGCAGCGCATCGCCGCGCGCCTGAGCGAGCTTGGCGGGGCTCTCCCGGCCGGGATCCTGCCCCGCCTCGCGCCGATGCAGTCCTCCACCGGCACTGCACTCGAAATCGGCCTCTATCCCAAGCGCGACATGTCGCTCGAACATCTGACCGCCATCGCCGAAACCGGACTGCGACCCGCCCTGCAGGCGGTGCCCGGCGTTGCGAATGTCGTTATCTTCGGCGCACGCCCGCCACAGCTGGATGTCGAGGTCCAGCCCCGATCTCTCATCGCCACGGGCTTCACCATGCAGGATGTGGCGCGTGCCGCCAGGCAAGGCAGCGCCGTGCTTGGCGCCGGCTTCATCGACAACGGCAACCAGCGGTTGGTGCTTGCCCCTCACGGCCAGGCACGCACTGCTGCCGCCCTCGCGAAGACCTGGCTCGGCACAAGCGATGGTGCGCCGATCAGCCTCGGCGATGTGGCAAGTGTTCGGTTGTCGGCACCGCCTAGGTACGGCGCGGCGCTGATCCACGGTCATCCTGGCCTGCTGATGATCGTCTCCTCGCTCTACGGCGCGAACACGCTTGCGGTGGCCGACCAGGCGGCCCGAACGGTCGCGCGGCTGACGCCGGGCCTTGAGGCGCAAGGGATCGAGATTGATCCCAAAGCCTTCACGCCGGCTACGTTCATTCATGTCGCACTGGCCGATCTCGGCCATGTGCTGCTGATCGGCGCAGCGCTCATGGCGGGCCTCAGTCATCTCTTTTGTGGCTATCCCGGTCTCGCTGCTTGCCGCCACTGCGATCATCACGGCCCTCGGGATCACGCTGAACACGATGGCGCTCGCGGGGCTTGCGATCGCACTCGGCGAACTCGTCGATGATGCGGTCGTCGATGTCGAAAACATCACCCGCCGCCTGCGCGAGAACCGTATCGCCGGCAGCCCGGAACCACCGCTCCGCGTCATCTTCAGGGCATCGCTGGAAGTGCGGAGTGCCATCATTTTCGCCAGTGCCGCCGTCGCCATCGCCTTCACCCCGGTGATCGCACTCGGCGGTGTCGCAGGCCGGCTCTTCGCCCCCCTCGGGATTGCCTACATCGCCGCGATCGGCGCGTCACTCGTCGTCGCGCTGGTCCTTACTCCGGCCCTCGCCGCGCTGCTCCTGGTTCGGCCCGCCGCGGCAGCGGACCACACGCCGCCGATCGCACTGCTGCGCCCGGCTTATCGCAGCGCGCTCGGCAGGCTGGAACATCACGGACGTGCCTTCATCGCCGGCGCGCTCGCCCTGATCCTGCTGGCCGGTATCAGTATCCCGCTGCTGCAAACTCGGTTCCTGCCGCGCTTTCGAGAAAACGACGTCATCGTCCATTATCTCGCCGCACCTGGCACGTCGATCGACGCGATGCTCGCCATTGGCAGGCTCGCGATCCACACGCTCGAGAACCTCCCCTCGGTCGGGGATGTCGTGATGCATATCGGCCGCGCTTCGATGAGCAACGGCCATGCTGGGGTGAACAAGGCCGAGATCGACATCACGCTCAGCAAAACCGGCAACCACCATGTCGAACGATCGACGCGGCAGATCCTGGCGTCGGTCGACCATATCGACGGTCTGTCCTGGTGGTCGCGCACATTCCTCAGCGAGCGTGTCGATGAAAGCCTTTCCGGCGTCACCGCCCCGGTGACCGTTTCGGTATTTGGCCCCTCCCTCGATGCGATCGACATCGCAGCGGCGCGGATCGTGGCGGCGGCACACGGGGTGCCTGGCGTGCGCGCAGCAAGCATGGCGGCTGTCCAGCAGGTGCCCGCCCTCACGATTGACCTGAACCGCGCAGCGATGCTGCGATACGGCATCACCCCTCGCGCGGCGCTCGAGGCGATGAAGATCGCTTATTCAGGCGGCACCGTCGGCCATGTTTATCGCGGTACTCTCGTTGAGCCGATCGTTGTCACGCTGCCCGCAGCACTCCGCCATCAACCGGCTGCGATCGGCGACCTCCCGGTCGCGGCGGAAGGCGGCATGATCGTGCCCCTCGACCGTATCGCAACAATTCGCCAGACGCTGGTTCCGGCGCAGATCCTGCACAACGACGGTCGACGCGTTCAGGTCGTCACTGTCCAGGTTGCGCATGGCCAGGCAGCCCCGGTGATCCGCGGCCTACGCCAGCGGCTTGCCAAGCTGCGGCTGGGCACGGATGTTTACGTCCGCTATGGCGGCACGGCCGTTGCCGGAGGCACTGCTCGGCGCGAGCTTGCCGTCCGCGCCGCCATCGCTCTTGCCGGCATTCTGATCCTGATGGCGCTCGCCCTGCGCGAGACACGAGCTGTCGTGCTCATCATGGTGATTCTTCCAGTCGCCTTCTCGGGCGGCATCGCGGCGATATGGACCTTCCTCGGCGGCCATCTCGAACTTGGCGCCATGGTCGGACTCGCGACGCTGTTCGGCCTCACGCTGCGCAACGGCTTGCTGCTCCTGATTCACATGCGCCGGCTCATGGAGGGCAGCGGCAAACCATGGTCAGCAGAGATAGCACGCCAAGCCGCGGCCGACCGGCTTCCGGCAATCCTGATCACCGCCTGTGTAACCGCCCTCGGCCTCCTCCCGCTCGCACTGGCTACCGGCTCCCCCGGCGACGCCATCGAGGGGCCAATGGCGATAGTCATCCTCGGCGGCCTCGCAACCGCAACGATCCTGACGCTGTTCGTCCTGCCGATCCTTGCGCCGCGCCTTCTGCGGATCGCCTTACCTAAAGCCGATAGCCTCGATTGAAGGAACATGCGGTGATCGCGATCCGGCGGTTTGATCTGTCAAACTGGGGCGCGAAGCGAGCGGGTGGTCCGCTTGTTGGAGCCGAGGGAGGCAATCATGGCGCACTACGCAGGACTGGACATTTCGGACAAAGACACCGCCATTCACGTTGTGGACGACAACGGGAAGCTGGTCTGGCGGGGCAAGAGGGCCAGCGAGCCGGAGGTGCTCGCCGCGGCCCTGCGCCGGCATGCGCCCGAACTCGTTCGGGTCGGGCTCGAGACCGGACAGTTGGCGCCGTGGCTCTACCATTCGCTCAAGGACCTCGGTTTTCCGGTGATCTGCCTCGATGCGCGCCATGCACGCGTGGCGACAGCGTTGCAGCGGAACAAGACTGACGCACACGACGCTGAAACTTTGGCGCAGTTGGTCCGGACTGGCTGGTATCGGGAGGCTCGTGTGAAAGGCTGGGCCGCACACGCCATGCGCCGTCTGGTCGGTGCCCGTTCGCAACTCGTCGGCATTTCCATCGATTTGTCGAACCAGATCCGCAGCACGCTGAAGACGTTTGGGCTGAGGGCGACAGGCGGGGCCGGACGCGTCTTCGAAGCGAAGGTGCGCATCGCGCTGGAGGGCCGGCCCGAGGTCGCCGGCGTGGTCGAGCCGTTGCTTGCGGCCTGGCGCGCCGTCCGCGATCAGATCGCCGTACTCGACCGCAAGCTGATGGCCGCGGTCAAGGCCGACCCGACATGTCGGCTGCTGATGACCTGTCCGGGTGTCGGCGTAGTGGTTGCCGCGAGCTTCAGCGCCACCGTCGAGGCCCCAGCGCATTTCCGGCACTCACGCTCGATCGGCGCCTATCTCGGACTTACGCCCCGACGCAACCAGTCCGGCGAAATCGACCACAGCGCCGGCGTGTCCAAGCGCGGGGACCGGTTGCTGCGGAGCTACCTGTTCGAGGCGGCGGCCTCGCTGCTGGTGCGGGTGCAAAGCTCATCAGCATTGAAAACATGGGGGCTGGCACTCGTGCAACGACTTGGTTTCAAGCGGGCAGCCGTTGCCGTCGCCCGTAAGATCGGCGTTGTGCTGCACGCCATGTGGAAGTCCAACCAGCCGTTCGAGGCTTGGTGTCGCGCGACGATCAACGTGAGAATCCGGCGTCAATCAGGATGAGAAGACGGCTGGGGAGGCACCGGCGAAGGGCGTAGCCCGGAGCCGGTGCCTCCCCAGCCGGGCGGCGTCCTTGCCAGGGCGCCGCCGTGGTCGCGGCCGGCCGGGTCGCGGAGGATGCCTCCTCGCAACGGGGAGACCTTCGTGCCCGGCCGCCACATCAACGACCACCAGAAGAGGCTTTTCATGAGATATCGACAGACAGACGGCGTTGCCCTGGCGGCCGCCAGGGCCGGCTTCAGCACGGCCGCGGGCTACCGGCTGGAGCAGAAGCGGCACCTGCCATCATCGGCGAAGCCGCCACGCGGCCGGCGCCGCCCGGATCCGCTGGCGGCGATCTTCGACGCTGAGGTGGTGCCGCTGCTGGAAGCCGCGCCCGGCCTCAGGGCCGTGGCGATCTTCGAGGAGATGTGCCGGCGGCATCCCGATCTCG
>NZ_NCAS01000057.1:0-9680 GCF_002255515.1 Acidiphilium sp. 20-67-58
CATCCGATCAGATGGAATCATCTGATCGGATAAAGATGCTCTAATTATCAACAAGATAGAGCACGACATCCGATCCGGATGGATCGGAACGTGCTCTAGACCGCGTCATTGACCGCGCGCCGCCGCATCGGCTTTATGCTCGGTCATGGATCTGGCTTCCCCGCGCCCCGAACCCGCCGCCTGTGCCGATGCGGAACCCGGCCCCTGCGTCCTCACCCGCCCGCCGCGCCAGGCCGCCCCGGTCGTCGTCGCCTCGCCGCATTCCGGCAGCGCCTACACGCCCGATTTCCTCGCCCTCTCCCGGCTGGATGCCCGCGCCCTGCGCAAGAGCGAGGACTGCTTCGTCGATGAGCTGTGCGCCGGCGCACCCGTCCTCGGCCTGCCGCTGCTCGCCGCCCGCTTCCCCCGCGCCTGGTGCGACGTCAATCGCGAGCCCTGGGAACTCGACCCGGCGATGTTCGAGGATCAGCTGCCGTCTTATGTGAATGCCACGAGCCCCCGCGTCGCCGCCGGCCTCGGCACCATCGCCCGCGTCGTCGCCTCCGGCGAGCCGATCTATCGCGGCAAGCTCCGCTTCGCCGAGGCGCAGGCCCGGATCGAGACCTGCTGGCGCCCCTATCACGCCGCCCTTGCCGGGCTGATCGCCGAAACCCGCGCCGCCTTCGGCGCCTGCCTCCTGCTCGACATCCATTCGATGCCGCGCCTGCCCGGCATCGCCCACGGCCACGGGCCTGACATCGTGGTGGGCGACCTGCATGGCGCCGCCTGCGCCCGGCCGATCGTGCACCTCGTCGAACAGACCCTGCGCGGCGAGGGCTTCACCCTCCGCCGCAACGATCCCTATGCCGGCGGCTACGTCACCCGCCACTATGGCCGCCCGCGCGAGCACGTCCATGTCGTGCAGATCGAGATCGCCCGCGCCCTCTATATGGACGAGGCCGAACTCCGCCGCGGCCCCGGCTTCGCCGCGCTGCGGTCAAGCCTGACGAACCTGTTCTCGACCCTCGCCACGGCGATCCCCGCGCTGCTCTGATTATCGGTCTGACAGAGCCCGGATCTGCGCGAGCCGCCGGTAGAGCGTGTTGCGGCTGATGCCGAGCCGCCGCGCCGCCCGGCTCATGTTCCCGCCCGCCGCCTCGATCGCGCGCAGGATGATCTGGTCCGCCCCTTCGCGCAGCGACGCCGCCCCCTCGCGCAGCGATACCGCCCCGCCGGACAAAACGTCCCCGTCCTCGCAATTCCCCTCCGCATCGCCTGCATCCGCCCCGCCGCGCAGCTCCTCGGCGATATCGTCCGGCAGATGCTCCCAGCCGATCTCCTCCTCCTCCGGATCGCACATCGACTGGCCGATCCGCAGCACATTGGCGAGCTGGCGGATATTGCCCGGCCAGTCATAGGCGCCGAAGGCCGCGCGCAATTCCGGCGCGAGGCGCCGCCCGGCCTCGCCCTCGCCGCCGAGAATCCGCCCGACCAGCGCGTCGAGATCGGCGCGACGGCGCAGCGGCGGCAGGGTGATGCCGAGCCCGTTGATCCGGTAGAACAGGTCGGCGCGGAACCGCCCCTCCGCCACCGCCCGCCGCAAGTCGCGGTTGGTGGCGCAGAGCAGGGTGAAATCCACCGCCACCGGCTTGCCGCCCAGCGGCGTCACCACCCGTTCCTCCAGCACCCGCAGCAGCCGCGTCTGCAGTGCGAGCGGCATGTCGCCGATCTCGTCGAGGAACAGCACACCCCCCGCCGCCTCGCGGATGCGCCCCGCCGCCCCCTCGCGCCGCGCCCCGGTAAAGGCGCCGGGCGCGTAGCCGAACAGCTCCGCCTCGATCATCGTCTCCGGCAATGCCGCGCAGTTGACGGCGACGAACGGCCCGCCCCGCCGCGGCCCCGAGGCGTGGATCGCCCGCGCCATCACGTCCTTGCCCACGCCGGTCTCGCCATGGATCAGGATCGGGATCGCCCGCCCCAGCGCCCGCCGCGCCTGGCCGATCGCCCGTGCCACCAGCGGATCGCCGGTCTCGAGTGCGGCCAGCGCGTCGCTCGGCCAGATCGTCGTCCCCCGCGGCGCCCGCGGCCGCAGCGGCATCTCGACGCGCAGGAACATCCGCCGCCCGCCCGGCCCGCGCAGCTCCATCGCCTCGCCGCCGCACCGCCGCTCCCGCGCCAGCAGCGCGTCCAGCGTATCGTGAAACACCGAACTCACCGGCGCGACCCCGAGATCCGCCCGCCGCAACCCGAGCATCTCCATCGCCACCCCGTTCGCCCCGCGCAGCGTCCCGTCGGCCGCGAGCGCGAGCACCGCCTCGCCCGGCGTGCCGATCCCCTGCCGCGCCGCGTGAAACCGCAGCTTGATGTCACGCAGATGTGACATCTCGAACATCCGCGTCTCGATCATCTGCGCCGCCGCCCGCACCAGCCCGAAGGTGTGCGGATGATACACCCGCTGGTCGCAGGAAATATCGATCACGCCGAGCAGCTCCCCGGTCGAGGCGATCAGCGGCGACGCCGCGCAGGCGAGGAAATTGTTCCGCTCCAGGAAATGCTCGGCGCCATGCACCACCACCGGCGCCGCCTCGATCAGCGCGGTGCCGACCGCGTTGGTCCCCCGGTCCGCCTCCGCCCAGCTCGCCCCCGGCAGCAACGCCACCCGCGCCGCCCGCCCGGTGAAGCTCGCATCGCCGACCGCATCGAGCAGGAAACCATCGCCGTCGGAGAGCAGCACGATGCAGCCCGAATCGCGGATCTGCCCGTAGAGATAGTCGATGATCGGCCGCGCCCGCACCGCGAGGTCCGACACCCGCTCCCGCGCCTCGCGCAGCTCCGCGCCGCACAGATGCGGTGCCTCCCGCGCGCCGAGATCCGGCGCGAGCCCGGCGCTGACGCAGCGCTGCCACGAGCGCGCGAGCAGCGCGTTCGGCGCCGCTCCTTGCAGCCCGGCCGAGAGACGCTCCTTGCCCTCCCGCAACCGCGCCGTCCTGTCGTCTCGATATGCGGAATGATGGTCCATGCGCGTAGCCCGCCCTGCGTTTCCTCGAGTGTCGCGGCGTGGTCTGTCGCCCGCCGTCATGTTTGCCTGACACTAGGCCCCGCTGTCGGGCGGCGCAACGCAACAATGCGACACGTCCCGTTTTGGGACAGTGTCCCCGATCGGGACGTCCCGCCGCCCCCGTATCGCCGGGCGCGGCGCGGTAAATCATCGGGCGCGGCGCCGCAAACCCCGCGCGCCGGGCCGCATCCGCGCGTTGGCACGGCGCTTGCTCATCATCCTCACGAAACAATCAGCGCGGCCCGTCCCGAGGCCGCCAGAAGGAGGACCAGACCATGCCCGACGGCGCCATCCGTCCCTCGCCCGGAATCGCTCCCGGCGGATTCACCTTCAAGCCCCGCTATGACAATTTCATCGGCGGCCGCTTCATCGCCCCGCTCGAGGGCCGCTACTTCGCCAACGTCACCCCGGTCACCGGCCACGCCTATACCGAGGTCGCCCGCTCCGGCGAGGCGGACATCAACCTCGCGCTCGACGCCGCCCACGCCGCGGCGGATGCCTGGGGCCGCACCTCGGCCGCCGATCGCGCGTTGATGCTCAACCGCATCGCCGACCGGATGGAGGAAAACCTCGCCCTCCTCGCCTATGTCGAGACGATCGACAACGGCAAGCCGATCCGCGAGACCACCGCGGCCGACATCCCGCTCGCCATCGACCATTTCCGCTATTTCGCCGGCTGCATCCGCGCCCAGGAAGGCTCGCTGTCGGAAATCGACCACAACACCGTGGCCTATCATTTCCACGAGCCGCTCGGCGTGGTCGGCCAGATCATCCCCTGGAACTTCCCGATCCTGATGGCGGTCTGGAAGCTCGCCCCCGCACTCGCCGCCGGCAATTGCGTCGTCCTCAAGCCCGCCGAGCAGACCCCGGTCAGCATCCTCGTCCTCGTCGAGCTGATCGCCGATCTGCTGCCCCCCGGCGTGCTCAACGTGGTCAACGGGTTCGGCCTCGAAGCCGGCAAGCCGCTCGCCTCCTCGCCGCGCATCGCCAAGATCGCCTTCACCGGCGAGACGACGACGGGCCGGCTGATCATGCAATATGCCAGCCACAACCTGATCCCGGTCACGCTGGAGCTGGGCGGCAAGTCGCCCAACATCTTCTTCGCCGACGTCGCCGCCGAGGATGACGACTTCCTCGACAAGGCGCTGGAAGGCTTCGCGATGTTCGCGCTGAACCAGGGCGAGGTCTGCACCTGCCCCTCGCGCGCGCTGATCCATGAAAGCCTCTACGACCGCTTCATAGAGCGCGCCGTCCCCCGCGTGCAGGCGATCCGCCAGGGCAGCCCGCTCGATGCGGCGACGATGGTCGGCGCCCAGGCTTCCAGCGAGCAGGTCGAGAAAATCCTGTCCTATCTCGACATCGGCCGCCAGGAAGGTGCCGAAGTGCTCACCGGCGGCGGCCGCGCGGCACTTGGCGGCGAACTGGCCGACGGGTTCTACATCCAGCCCACCATCTTCCGCGGCCATAACCGGATGCGGATCTTCCAGGAAGAAATCTTCGGCCCCGTCGTCTCGGTGACGACGTTCAGGGACGAGGACGAGGCGCTCGCCATCGCCAACGACACGCTCTACGGCCTCGGCGCCGGTGTATGGACGCGCGATGCCAGCCGCGCCTATCGCTTCGGCCGCAACATCAAGGCCGGCCGCGTCTGGACCAATTGCTACCACCTCTACCCGGCGCACGCGGCCTTCGGCGGCTACAAGCAATCCGGCATCGGCCGCGAAACCCACCGGATGATGCTCGACCACTACCAGCAGACCAAGAACATGCTGGTCAGCTACGACCCGAAGAAGCTCGGCTTCTTCTGATCATGACCGGACCGGACCCCATGCCGCGCGTGATCGCGACGCCATCGACCCTCGCGCTGATCGCCGAACTCACGGCGCGGCACGGCCCGGTCCTGTTCCACCAGTCGGGCGGCTGCTGCGACGGTTCGGCGCCGATGTGCTTCCCGCAGGCGGATTTCGTCGTTTCCCCGGACGATGTCTGCCTCGGGATCATCGGCGGCGCGCCGTTCCATATCGGCGCGTCGCAGTTCGAATACTGGCGTCACACCCAGCTCGTCATCGACGTCGTCGCCGGCATCGGCGGCATGTTCTCGCTCGACAATGGCACCGGGCTGCGCTTTCATGTGCGCTCGCGGCTGTTCCCGACCGAGGACGCCGCGGCAACCGTCGCCGCCGCCGCCCCGGCTCCCCAAGCCTGCCGGCGCGCAGAAGCGCCGCTCTTTGAAACCCACCACAACACCAGAAACTCTTAGGGAGACCTTCATGAAATCACGACTCGCCAGAACCGGAACCGCGCTGCTCGGCGCGCTTGCCGGCACGCTGCTCGCCGCCGGCGCCGCCTCGGCCCAGCCCGCCTATCCGAGCGTCACCCAGGCCCAGCTCGACAATGCCTCCTCCTCCAACGGCTGGCTGATGTACAACCGCAGCTACGCCGGCGACGATTACGCGCCGTTCTCCCAGATCAACACCAAGAACGTCGCCTCACTGAAAACCGTGTGGTCGTCTGCGAAAATCGACATCCCCGACGGTTTCGAAGGCACCCCGATCGTCAATGGCGACTACATGTTCGCCACCACCCCGCTCGATCACCTCATCGCCTTCAACGCCAAGACCGGCCAGAAACTCTGGGAATATGACTACGATCTTCCCAAGACCGCGCTGAAGACCGTCTGCTGCGACACCAACAATCGCGGCGTCGCCGTCTATGGCAACGAAGTCTTCATGGGCACGCTGGACAATCACGTCCTCGCCTTCGATGCGAAAACGGGCAAGGTGCTGTGGAACGTCGAGCTCGAAAAGCCGGGCGTCGGCTACTCGATCTCCGCGGCCCCGCTGGTCGTTGACGGAAAAGTGATCATCGGCGCCGGCGGCGGCGAATACGGCGCCCGCGGCTTCATCGTCGGGCTCGACGCGCTGACCGGCAAGCTGCTCTGGAAAACCCACACCATCCCCTCGCCGACCGAGCCCGGCGGCAAGACCTGGCCGGCCGGCGCCTACAAGCATGGCGGCGGCAGCCCGTGGATGACCGGCACCTACGATCCCAAGACCAAGGAAGTCTTCTGGGGTGTCGGCAACCCGGGTCCGTGGCTCGCCTCGATGCGCCCCGGCCACAACCTCTATTCCGACAGCGTGATCGCGATCGATCCCAACACCGGCGCGATCAAGTGGCACTACCAGTACACCCGCAACGATACCTGGGACTATGACGGTGTGAACACTGCCCAGCTCGCCGACATCACCGTGAAGGGCAAGCATTACCACGCCCTCGTCGAGGCCAACCGCAACGGCTATTTCTATGCCATCAACCGCGAGAACGGGAAGCTGATCTACGCCGTGCCCTTCGTGCACGACATCTCGATCACCGGGATCAAGGATGGCCACGCCGTCAACAACCCGAAGGTCCAGCCCGCGCTCGACAAGCAGATCTTCACCTGCCCGAGCTTCCTCGGCGGCAAGAACTGGTGGCCCGGCGCGGTCGATCCCGCGACCAACATGGCCTATGTGCCGACGCTGCACGCCTGCATGACGATGAAGGGCGCGCCGGTCAGCTACGCCGCGGGCCTGCCCTATCTCGGCGAAACCTTCGAGATGAAGCCCGACCCCGCCTCGCCGCACCACATGGGCTCGATCCAGGCGATCGATCTGTCCACCGGCAAGCAGGTCTGGCAGCACCGCACGAAGGAGCCCTGGGATGGCGGCGCGATGGCGACCTCCGGCGGCCTCGTCTTCTCCGGCACGACCGACGGGCATCTCTACGCCTTCAACGCCAAGACCGGGAAAATCCTCTGGAAGAGCCCCTATCTCGGCTCCGGCGTGATCGCCAACCCGATCTCCTACACGCTCGACGGCAAGCAATATGTCGCGGTCTGGTCGGGCTGGGGCGGCGTGTGGCCGCTGTGGTCGGGCAAGCTCGGCGCCTCGCTCGCCAAGGCGCCGCGCGGTGGCCAGCTCCACGTCTTCGCGCTCAATGGTTGATCGTCGTTCACCCCGGCCGCTGCTGCGGCCGGGTCTTCGCCTCGTGATCCGGCCGCTTTTGCGGCCGGGTCTTCTCCGCACCGCCCTGGCAGCGCTCCTGCTCGCGGCCGGCGGCATCGCCCCGGCGCTCGCCTCGTCCGGCCCCTCGGTCTGCATCGACCGGGCCAATCCGCTGCAATCGGTCGATCGCGCGCTCATCGCCGCCATCGGCCGGATCGAGGGCAGCGCGCCGCGCATCGTCAGCATCGACACGCGCGATGGCTCCGATGCGCTGAACGCCAAGAAACCCAGCTTCTTCGCCGGGCTGGTCAGGCGCTGCGACCTCGTGATGGGCTTCCCGGTCGAGACCCTCCATCCCGCGCTGCCGCAAGGCGTCGCCGCGACGCACCCCTATCTGCGCACCGGCTTCGTCATCGCCGGCGAAACCGCGCCGCCCGCCTTGGCGCAGCTCGCGCCGGGCACAAAAATCGGCGTCGTCTACCTCACCGTGCCAACCACCTATTTCAGCACCGGCCCCGGCGCGCATCTCGCCCAGCACCAGTATTCCACGCCCGCGAGCGTGCTCGCCGCCCTCGGCCGGCACGAGGTCGCCTACGCCCTGCTCTGGCAGCCGCTGCTCGAACAGGCGCTGGCCCGGCACCACATGACCATCCACCAGCGCGCCCTGCGCCAGCCGCACGCGAACTGGTCGGTCGTCGCCCTCCACGCGCCGACGCAGGCCGGCCGCGCCGCCGCGCGCCACTTCGATGCCGCACTCGCCCGCCTCGCGAAAGCCGGAACCCTGGCCCGCCTGGTCGCCCCCTATTACACGCCCTGACGCCTTCCGCTCGAAAGGACTACCCCGATGCTCCAACGCCTCTCCCGCTCGCTGCGCCGCCCGCACGCCCGCCTGCTCACCCGCCTGCTCACTGGCCTCGCCGCCGCTGCCGGCAGTGTCGCTCTCGCCGCCGCGGCGCCGCTGCCCGCGCTCTACACCGCGTCCCAGGCCACCGCCGGCCACGCCACCTTCGAAGCCCATTGCTCGATGTGCCACGGCAAGAACCTGGAAGGCATCAGCGGCCCGGCCCTGATCGGCCAGGGCTTCGCCAGCGCCGCGAACAACTACACCGTCGCCGCGATCTTCGACGAGTTGTCCCAGCAGATGCCCGCCGGCGCCCCCGGCAGCCTGTCGCACAAGGATTATGCCGACATCATGGCCTTCATCCTGAGCAAGAACGGCTACCCCGCCGGCAGCACCGCGCTCACCTACGCCGCCGCCGGCGCCTCGACGGCGAAGCTGGTCTCCCAGGTCAAGTAAAAGCCGGGTAACCCCCGCACCAACCCGGCATAACGGCGCGCCCACGTTGCGCGCCGTTTTTTCTGCTCCCACGCGCCCGCGTTGCGCGCCGTTTTTTCTGCTCCCACGCGCCCGCGTTGCGCGCCGTTTTTTCTGCTCCCACGCGCCCGCGTTGCGCGCCGTTTTTTTGCTCCCGCGCGCCCGCGTTGCGCGCCGTTTTTTCTGCTCCCACGCGCCCGCCGCCTGTTCCGGTGCCGTCATCCTCTGTCACCGAGTCTTACAATTTTTCATCCCATTCCTGAAAATATTAATATATATTGATACGAGATCGAAAGATCGTAACATTTCTTCAATTCAGGTGAGTGATCCGGTTTCCGCAATCATCAAAGGTGAGCCGACATGCAACGGAATGATATGGAGCAGGAGCGCGGCGAGCAGCCGTTTGTCCCCTTTCTCGCCCGTACGCACGAGCGACCCCGGCCGCAACCCGTCCCGCTGCCGCGCCCTGCCGCCCGCGCGCGGGTCGGCCTCGTCGATTCCTCGCGGCTGACGCGCGAATGCCTCGCCGGCGCGCTCGGCGCGGCGGGCGGCGATTTCGCGGTGCAGGGCTTTACCACCGCCGCCGAATGCATCGGCGCTGCGGCGGCCGGGTTCGACCTGCTGCTCTGCCATGCCCATGGCGAGGGCAGGGCGGCGATGCCGGTGCTCGACGATATCGGCGCGCTCCATTCCGCCTGCCCCGATACGCCGATCGTCGTGCTGCACGATTCCGCCGAACCGACCGATCCGGCCTTCGTCCGCCGCCTCTTCGTCGAGGGCGCGCAAGGCTTCGTCCCCACCAGCCGGATCGGCCTGCCGCTCGCCGCGGCGGCGCTGCGCTTCGTCCAGGCCGGCGGCCAGTTCGCCCCTGTCGAACTCCTGCTCGACGATGCGTCCGACCGTCCCCCCGCCGCCCTGGCCGACGGCGATTTCCTCACCCCCCGCCAGCGCCTGGTGTTTTCCTATCTCCGCCGCGGCAAGGCCAACAAGATCATCGCCTACGAGCTTGGCGTGAGCGAAAGCACGGTGAAGGTCCACATCAAGAACATCATGCGCAAGATCGGCGCGACCAACCGCACCGAGGCGGTCTACAAGGCGCAGACCGCCCTGCCGCACGCCTGACCCGCGCGCCGGCGCGGCTTGCAGCATCATCTGATCAGATCGACTCACCTGATCGGATGATGCTCTGCCATATTGATAATAAGAGCATCTTTATCCGATCAGGTGAGTCCATCTGGTCGGAACGTGCTCTAGGCTCTGGACTCAACTGATCCAAGATGTGACGGCGAGGACAAGGCAAATACCAGCGAGGAAATTTCGTGCGGTTTTGTCATATCGTGTGGCG
>NZ_NCAS01000097.1:0-1560 GCF_002255515.1 Acidiphilium sp. 20-67-58
CCTCACCCGCCAAGGCACCAGGCCCGTGATCTCGCCCATGCCCAACCGCCGCGCCATTCCGCCCTTCGACCCCGTCGCCTACAGAAAGCGCAATCTCATTGAACGCGCCTTCTGCAGGCTCAAGGACTGGCGCGCCATCGCCACACGCTACAACAAAACCGCACGAAACTTCCTCGCAGGTATCTGCCTCGTCCTCGCCGTCACATCTTGGATCAGTTGAGTCCAGAACCTAGAGCATTTTTCGATCAGTCTGGATGATATCCGCATGAGCTGAAGTAGTTGACGCATTCGCGGGGTTGGAAGCTGTCGACGAGCCTGCCGATCAGGTCCCATAGGCCGGAAACAGTTCGCTCTCCGATCTTTCTGAGGATGGCCTTGAGCCGCGCGAACGCCTTCTCGATTGGATTGAAGTCGGGACTATAGGGCGGGAGGAAGCGCAGGGTTGCGCCGGCCGCTTCGATCCGTTCACGCACCGCGTCACGCTTGTGGCTCGACAGATTGTCCATGATGACCACGTCGCCGGGCCGCAGTTCAGGTGTGAGAACTTTGGTGACATACGCCTCGAACCAGTTGCCGTTGATGGGGCCGTCCAGCACCATCGGCGCGACCATCCCGGTCATGCGCAGCCCCGCCACCAACGTGGTGGTCTTGCGGTGACCGTGTGGGAAGCCCATCCGCAGACGTTCGCCCTTGGCGCAGCGGCCATGGCTGCGGATCATGTTGGTGGCGGTCCAGGTCTCGTCGATAAAGACGAGGCGATCCGGGTTCAGATCGAACTGGCTATCGAACCAGTCCTGGCGCTGTTTCAGGATATCGGGGCGATCCTGCTCGATGGCGTGGCCAGTCTTGTTTTACGCGTCATGCCGCGGCGGATGAAGAAGCGGTGAAGCCCGGCCACCGAGACGTGCAAGCCGACCTCGATCAGCGCCAGGCCCAGCTCTGCAAGCGAGATGTCCTTACGCGTTTCCCAGATTGCGAGAAGGTCCGCCCGCCGTTCCTCAACCCGACGTGAGCGCGTGTCGCCACCCTGAGGCTTCGGAGCAAAGCTGCCGGTATCGCGACGCTGCGCTCGCCAGCGGATTGCCGTCGCCACTCCGAAGCGGGCTGCCGCTGCCCGGCAACTCATCCCCTCATCAATCGTCGCCAAGCCGCCGACGAAGATCCATCGATAGTGGTTGGCCCATCCATACCACCCTCCTTCTCCAGCACGGATTCTGAATCAGAAATCAACGCCAATGGGAATCCCTTGCGATTCAGACCGGTCGAAAACCGCTCTAGGTTCTGTACCTATTGCTATGACTACGTGGCGTCTGATTCAAGTCTGCTCGGAGGACTTGGAACATGGCGGAACTGTTCTGGCTGAACGACACGCAATGGGCTGCGATCGAACCATTGCTGCCGAAGCTTGGCGGCAAGCCTCGGGTTGATGACCGCCGAGTGCTGAGCGGCATCCTGCATCGATTTCGCGAGGGCTTGCGATGGCGAGCGCTTCCTGAGGCCTATGGGCCACGAACCACGGTGTTCAACCGGTTCAACCGCTGGAGCCAGCGTGGCCTCTGG
>NZ_NCAS01000005.1:0-85993 GCF_002255515.1 Acidiphilium sp. 20-67-58
GCGGGGATCGAGGCGGCGTGCGCCGCACTCGCGGAGGATTTGCCGGCGCATGCGGACCCGGAGATTTCGGCGCCGGTGCGGCTGCACCTGGCGCGGGTGCTGCTGCGGCGGGTGATGAAGGAATGTCTGGCTCCATGACGGCGATATCCCTGATCGTGAATGGCGAGCGCATCGAGGCCGAGGTGCCGGCGCGGCTGCATCTCGCCGATTTCCTGCGCGAGCGGCTCGGCCTGACCGGCACGCATCTCGGCTGCGAGCATGGCGTGTGTGGCGCCTGCACGGTGCGGCTGGACGGGGCGATCGTGCGCGGCTGCCTCGTGCTCGCGGTGCAGGCGGCGGGGTGCGTGGTCGAGACCATCGAGGGGGTGTCGGATTCGGGCGAGCTGGCGGATTTGCAGGAGGCGTTCTGGCGGCGCAACGCGCTGCAATGCGGCTATTGCACGCCGGGGATGATGCTGGCGGCGGCGGATTTCCTCGCCCATGCGCCCGATCCGACCGACCGCGCGGCGATCCGCGCGCATCTTTCGGGCAATTACTGCCGCTGCACCGGGTATGAGGCGATCATCGACGCGGTCGAGGCGACGGCGCGGGCGCGGAGGGCGGCATGAACGGCGCCGACCGGCCGATCGGGCGGGCGATGGCGCGGCCGGATGCGCGGCGGCTGACCCAGGGGCGCGGGCTGTTCGCCAGCGACATCGCGCTGCCGCGCATGGTGCATGCGGCGTTCCTGCGATCCCCCTACGCGCATGCGCAGATCAGGGCGATCGACCTCGCGCCGGCGCGGGCGATGCAGGGCGTGGTCGGCGTGTTCGACGCGGCGGCGCTGGAGGGGCGGTGCGCGCCGTGGGTCGGTGTGCTGACCCATCTCAAGGGGTTGAAATCGGCGCCGCAATATCCGCTGGCGCGCGGGCGGGTGCGGTTCCAGGGCGAGCCGGTGGCGATGGTGGTGGCGGCGAGCCGGGCCGAGGCGGAGGATGCGGCGGAGCGGATTGTCGTGGACTACGATCCGTTGCCGCCGGTGGTCGATCCGCTGGACGCCCTGGCACCGGGGGCGGCGGCGATCCATCCCGAACTCGGGGACAATCTCGCCTTCGCGCGGACGATCGAGGCGGGCGGCGGGGCGGTGGCGGTCGACGCGGCGGCGGAGCGCGTGGCGCTGGAGTTCGATTTCGCCCGTCATACCGGGGTGACGCTGGAGCCGCGCGCGCTGGTGGCGGACTGGAACGAGGGCGAGCAGCGGCTGACCGTGCATCTCGGCACCCAGGTGCCGCACATGTTCCAGACCGTGCTGGCGACACTGCTCGGCCTTGCCGAGCGGCAAGTGCGGGTGATCGGGCCGGATGTCGGCGGGTCGTTCGGGATCAAGATCCATGTCTATCCCGACGAGATGGCGGCGGTGGCGGCGAGCCGCATCCTGCGCCGGCCGGTGCGGTTCGTGGCCGACCGGCTGGAGAGTTTCACCGGCGATATCCATGCGCGCGGGCACTGTGTTTCGGCGCGGATCGGGGTTGCGGCGGACGGGCGGATCGAGGGGTTCGCGGTGGATGATCTGACCGGGGTCGGGCCGTATTCGGCCTATCCGCGCACCTCGGCGGTGGAGGCGAACCAGGTGATCAACCTGGTCGGCGGGCCGTATGCGTTCGCGCATTACGCGGCGCGGGCGCGGGTGGTGTTCCAGACCAAGGCGATGATGTCGCAATATCGCGCGGTGGGGCATCCGATCGCGACGGCGGTGACCGAGGCGCTGGTGGACGAGGCGGCGCGGCGGCGGGGGATCGACCCGGTCGAGATGCGGCGGCGCAACCTGATCGCCGACGACGCCTATCCCTGCGTCTCGCCGGCGGGGATGAGGTTCGAGGCGCTGTCGCACCATGCCTGTCTCGACGAGCTGGTCCGGCTGATGGACTATGACGCGCTGCGGGCGGAGCAGGCAGGGCAGCGGGCGCGCGGGGTGTGGCGGGGCATCGGGATTGCGAGTTTCATCGAGATCACCAATCCGGGGGCGGCGTTCTACGGCGTTGGCGGGGCGCGGATCGCGGCGCAGGACGGGGCGACGGCGCGGCTGGATGCGGCCGGCGACGTGGTGCTGCTCTCCGGCACCACCGAGCAGGGGCAGGGGACGACGACGATGCTCGCCCAGGTGACGGCCGCGGCGATGGGGGTGGACCCGGCGCGGGTGCTGGTGAAGCTCGGCGATACCGATGCCACACCCTATGGCGGCGGCACCTGGGCCTCGCGCGGGGCGGGGGTGGGCGGCGAGGCGGCGTTTCGCGCCGCATCTGCGCTGCGGCAGGGCGCGCTGGCGCTGGCCGCGAGCATCCTGCAGGCCGCACCGGAAGCGCTCGATATCAGGGATGGCGTGATCGTGGACGCGGCGGGCGGGGCTGAGCGGATGAGCCTCGCCGAGCTGGCGCGCATCGCCCATTTCCGGCCCGACACGCTGCCGCTTGGGGTGGAGCCGGCGCTGGTCGCGAGCCGGCATTACGTGCCGCGGGACTATCCCTTCGCGTTTACCAACGGGGTGCAGGCGTCGGTGGTGGAGGTGGACGCCGAGACCGGTTTCGTGCGGCTGCTGAAGCATTACGTGGTCGAGGATTGCGGGACGATCATCAACCCGTTGCTGGTGGACGAGCAGATTCGCGGCGGCGTGGTGCAGGGGCTGGGGGCGGCGCTGTTCGAGGAATGCCGCTACGATTCCGAGGGGCAGATGTTGAACGCGACGATGGCGGATTATCTCGTGCCGATGGCGGCCGAGATGCCGGACATCGTGATCGGCCATGTCTGCACGCCGACGCGGGAGAGCCATATCGGCGCCAAGGGCGTGGGCGAGGCCGGCACTGCCGCCGCCGCCGCCGCGGTGCTGAACGCGGTGAACGACGCGCTCTCGCCGCGCGGCGCGCGGATCACTTCACTGCCGATCACCCCCGCCCGCGTGCTGGCCGCCCTCGGCATCGGCTGAGGGCGGCGAGATCGTGGGGCCGGAAGCGGTCAGCTTCCGGAAACCAACGGAAGCGGTCAGCTTCCGGAAAGCAACAGAAGCGGTCAGCTTCCGGAAAGCAACGGAAGCGGTCAGCTTCCGGTAGGCAACGGAAGCGGTCAGCTTCCGGTAGGCAAGGGAAGCGGTCAGCGGCCGGTGAGGATCCGTTCGACGAGCTGCTTCACCGAGGGGATGAAGCCGTTGGAGTAGAACGGGTCGGTCGCGAAGCGGTAGCCGTTATGGCCGCTGAACATCAGGTTCTGGTCGACCGAATCGGGGTCGTTATGGGTGTGGGCGATGTCCTGCAGGGTTTTCTGGATGCAGAAGCTGCGCGGGTCGGCCTTCTTGCCGTTGGAGAAATCGGGCTCCTCCTGCGACCAGTTGGAGAAGCGGCACTGCGAGAGGCAGCCCATGCAGTTCACCTGGTCGCGCCGGATGTCCTCGGCGGCTTCGGGGCTTTCGAAGATGAGGGTGGAATCCGGGGTGCGCATCGCCTCGGTGAAGCCCTCGCGCTCCCAGGCGTGGACGTCCTTGAGGTCGGCCGGGGTGAGCCAGACCGGGCGCTTGCGCGGGCCGACGCCGTATTCCTCGGTATGTTCGCCGACCGGCTCGGTGGTGTAGGCGACCTGCCGCTCGTTGCGGGCGCGCAGGCCCTGGATGAAGCCGTTGTTCACCGCGCTGGAATAGAAGCCGGTGGGCGAGAAGCGGTTGAGATAGACATCGCCCTGCTTCAGGGTGAGGAGCTTCTGCTTCCAGAGATCGCTGATCGGGCTTTCCTTCGTCAGCAGCGGGCGGGTGCCGAACTGGAAGGCGACGGGGCCAAGCTCGGGATTGTCGATCCAGTCTTCCCATTCCTCCAGCCACCAGACGCCGCCGGCCATGATGATCGGCGTTTCGTCGAGGCCGAAGGCGCGCATCTGCCGGCGCAGCTCGATGACGCGGGGCAGCGGGCTTTCGGGCCTGGTCGGGTCTTCGGAATTGGACAGGCCGTTATGGCCGCCGGCGAGCCAGGGGTCTTCGTAGACGACGCCGCCGAGGAGTTCCGCCGCCTTGTGATAGGCGCGGCGCCACAGCGCGTTGAAGGCGCGGGCGGAGGAGACGATCGGGTAGTAGTGGATGTTGAATTTCGAGGCGATTTCGGACAGCCGGTAGGGCATGCCGGCGCCGCAGGTGATGCCGTTCACCAGGCCCTTCGCCCCTTCGAGAATGCCGGTGATGACGCGCTCGGCACCGCCCATTTCCCAGAGGATGTTGGCGTGGATGCGCCCCTGGCCGCCGGATTCCTCGTGCGCGCGGCGGGCCTGGGCGATGCCGCCCTCGATCGCGTAGGCGACCAGCTCGTCGTGCCGGGCGCGGCGGGTGGTGCCGCGATAGACTTGCGGGATCGGCCGGCCGGCATCGTCGTAGCTGTCGGCGTTGACGGCGCTGAACGTGCCGACGCCGCCCGAGGCGGCCCAGCTTCCGGCGGAAAGCCCGTTCGAGACCGCCACACCCTTGCCGCCCTCGACCAGCGGGAGAACCTCGACGCCACCCATCCTGATCGCATTGATCGTCTTCATCGTCTCGCTAACCTGTGCGCCACCCGTGCGGCGCTCTCGTGAGTTTCAACACAACCAGCCTTCTGCCGATATCGCGCTGCGGACCGCGGACCTGGCGGACGGGACGCCAGCCTCGCTCCGGCGGGAGATGCCGCCGGCGCGCCGGTGTGGCGTCCTGTCCCGGCCTGCGGTGCGGTGTCGCGACCGTCTGCACCACCCGGATACGTATTCATATCATCAAATGGATGCACGAGAAACAGCCGGACGGGCCACCAGCATACGAAACTGTCACAAGCCAGTCACAAAATCCGCCCCGCGCCCGGCGCGCCAGCGCTGCCAGCCGGCGGCGCGCAGGTCGCAGGCGGGGCAGGCGCCGCAGCCATGGCCCCATTCGTGCAGGACCGAGCGGTCGCCGCGGTAGCAGCTGTGGCTGAGGGTGCGCAGCGCCTCGACCAGTGCGCCACCGCCGAGGCTGGCCGCGAGATCCCAGGTGGCTTCCTTGTCGCGATACATCAGCGGGGTCTCGATCGTGACCGCGCGGTCGAGGCCGAGGGTGAGGCCGAGCTGCATGGCCTGCATCGTGGTGTTCCGGCAGTCGGGGTAGCCGGAATAATCGGTCTCGCACATGCCGCCGACCAGGGTGGGGATGCCGCGGCGATAGGCGAGGGCGGCGGCATAGGTGAGGAAGAGCAGGTTGCGGCCGGGGACGAAGGTGTTGGGCAGGCCGGATTCGGTGGTCTCGATCTCGATCTCGGCGGTCATCGCGGTGGTGCCGATCGTGGCGAGGGCGGCGCTGAGGTCGAGCATCGTGTCGGCGCCGAGGGTGGCGCGCCAGGGGCGCAGGGCCGCGATGGCGGCGCGCAGCGGGGCGCGGCACTCCAGCTCGACCGCGTGGCGCTGGCCGTAGAAGAAGCCGATCGTCTCGACCCGGTCGTAGCGGTCGAGCGCCCAGGCGAGGCAGGTGCCGCTGTCCTGGCCGCCGGAGAAGAGGACGAGTGCCGCGCTGGCGGCTTCCTGGGGGGGCGTGGTCATCGGGAGAGGATGCCGGGCGGGGCGGTTGCGATCAAGCGGGATCGGGGCGGTGCTGGCGGTGGTGTTGATATGGAGCGGGCGCGGTCGCCGCGATGTTGTCGATATAGAGGGGGCGCGCCGAGCGCGGTGGTATTGGTATAGAGCGGGCGCGTTTTCCGCGTTGGTATTGATATGGAGCGGGCGCGCCGAGCGCGTTGTTGTCGGTATGGAGCGGGCGCGTTTTCCGCGCCCTTGCGAACGGCGGCGGGCGATGCGAATCTGTGCAGCATGGATCTGGATTTTACCGAAACCGAAATCGCGCGGTATTCGCGCCACATCCTGCTGCGCGAGGTGGGCGGGACCGGGCAGGCGCGGTTGCGCGCGGCCTCGGTGCTGATCATCGGCGCGGGCGGGCTCGGCTCGCCGGCGGCACTTTATCTCGCGGCAGCCGGGGTGGGGCGGATTTCCATCATCGATGACGATGTGCTGGAACTCTCCAATCTCCAGCGGCAGATCGCCCACGGGGTCGCGTTTCTCGGCGCGCCGAAGGTGGAGAGTGCGGCGGCGACGATGCGCGGGCTCAACCCGGAGGTCAGCGTCACCCCGATACGCGCCCGGCTGGAGGCGGGGAATGTCGGCGAACTGGTCGCCGCGCACGACATCGTGCTCGACGGGACCGACAATTTCGCGACCCGATTCCTCGTCGCCGATGCCTGTGTCGCGGCGCGGCGGACGCTGGTTTCGGCGGCGGTGCTGCGCTTCGAGGGGCAGATTTCCACCTTCAAGCCGCATGCCGGGCCGGAATGCCCCTGTTATCGGTGCCTCTATCCCGAGGCGCCGCCGGCCGGCATGGTGCCGACCTGTTCGGAGGCCGGGGTGCTCGGCCCGGTGACGGGGGTGATGGGGACGTTGCAGGCGACCGAGGCGATGAAGGAGATCCTGGGCATCGGCACCTCGCTGGCGGGGCGGCTGCTGCTGTGGGACGCGCTGGACATGCGGTTCCGGACGATCACGGTGCCGCGCGCGCCGGGATGCGGCGGCTGTGGCGGCGTCTAGGCGCGGGCGGTTCCGCCTGCTGACGGGCGCCGCACTCGCGGCGGCGGCGCTGCTGCTCGGCGCCTGGCAGGCACCGCCGGCCGGGACGGGACCGGGGCCGGCCAAGGGATCGGCGACCGGCTGGCCGGTGCCGCGCTTCGAGAGTTTCCGCTCGAAGGAAATCTACATGCGGGCGGGGCCGGGCTTCCAGTATCCGATCGTCTGGGTCTATCACCGCTTCGACCTGCCGGTGGAGGTGACGGGGGAGTTCAACGTGTGGCGGCACGTGGTCGCCCCCGATGGCGGCGATGGCTGGGTGCACGAGGCGCTGCTGCACGGGGTGCGCAGCTTCATCGTGACCGCGACGCGGGGCACGCTGCGGGCGGCGCCGCGGCGGGACGCGGCGGCGGTGGCCTATCTCGACAAGGGGGTGCTCGGCGTGATCCGGAGCTGCCAGGCGGGCGCGACATGGTGCCGGGTCGAGGCCGGACATCGGACCGGATGGCTCCGGCGGGACGCGTTCTGGGGCAGCTTCGCCGGCGAGGCGGTGAAATAGGCGGTACGCGAATACGGGTTTTCCACAGAAATCTCGCAACGGTCGCTCAACTAGATGTTGAGAACGAGGCGCCGCTCGGCTACAGAATGTTGTAGCAAAAGAGAGGGGCAGGACAGGCCATGGAATGGACCGACGAGATCGTTTCCCGTCTCCGCCAGCTTTGGGACGAAGGGCTTTCGACCGCTGAAATCGGCCGGCGGCTGAACATTTCCAAGAATTCGGTGGTCGGCAAGGCGCATCGGCTCGACCTGCCGGCGCGGCCATCGCCGATCCGGCGCGATCCCTCGGGGGCGGCGTCCGCGCGGCCGGCGCCGGCGCGGGTGACCGGGCCGACCCTGCCTTCGCTCGCAGTGCCGGCCGAGCCGGCCCTGCCCTCGCTCGCAGTGCCGGCCGGGCCGGCCTCGTCCACTGCGCCTGCCCCGGCCTCGGTCTCCTCTCCTGCCGCCATCGCGGCGATGCCGGCGGCCGAGACCGAGATCAGGACGGTTGCTCCTTCGCGGCCGGCGGCCCCCGCGCGGGCGGTGCCGGCGCGGCCGACCCTGGTGTCGTCGCGCCCGGTGCAGCCGCAGCCCCGGGCCACCGCGCGCGTGCCGGCCTGCTGCTGGCCGATCGGCGAGCCGGGGACGGCGAGTTTCCGCTTCTGCGGCGATCCGGCACTGGCCAACAAGCCGTATTGCCAGCCGCATGCCGAGATCGCCTATGTTCGCGTGCGGGACCGCCGCGAGGACGTCGCCTGAGGCATTTTGCCGGCCCGGAGGCGATCCGGGCTTGCGCATGAAGCCAGCCTGAAGCAGTGTCGCGGCAAATGCGTCCGGGAGGGGCGGCGATCGGGGTTTGCGCGGCTCTGCCAGGGGTGCGGCGCCTCGCTTCGTGCGGTTCGGGCGGCAGCAGCGACAGGAGCGGTCTGCGGGTATGAGCGAAGCATATAACGATGCGCCGGGCGCCGTGGATGCCGAAGGGCGCGGATCGTCGCTCGACGCGGATGCGGTGCGGGCGGCCTATCGCCGCTGGGCGGGCGTCTATGACCGGGTGTTCGGCGCGGTGTCCGCCCCGGCGCGGCGGGCGGCGGTGGCCGCGGTGAACGCGGCCGAGGGGGTCGAGGTTCTGGAGGTGGGGGTCGGCACCGGGCTGGCCCTGCCGCATTACCGCCCGGAAAAACGGATCACCGGCATCGACCTTTCCACCGACATGCTGGAGCGCGCCCGCGCGCGGGTGGCCCGCGAGGGGCTGGGCAATGTGCGCCAGCTGCTGGAGCTGGACGCCGAGGCGACCGGGTTCGAGGATCACCGCTTCGACATCGCGGTGGCGATGTTCGTGGCCTCCGTGGTGCCGAATCCGCGCCGGTTGGCGGCCGAGCTGCGGCGGGTGGTGCGGCCGGGCGGGCTGATCCTGTTCGTCAATCATTTCGCCGCCGAATCGGGGCCGATGGCGCTGGTCGAGCGGGCGCTGGCGCCGGCCTCGCGGGCGTTGGGATGGCACCCGGATTTCGCCATCGAGCGGCTGATCCCGGCGGAGCAGCGCAAGGCGGCGACGGCGGTGCCGATGTGGCCGTTCGGGCTGTTCCGGCTGGTCTCGCTGAGCAACCCTGATCCCGCATCGGTGCGGCCGGGTTAATCGCATAGATGGCTTGATCGCGCGATGCGTGTGTTATATCCCATTCGTTGAATGCGCGTGAACCGGGCGTAATCCGCTCCGTGTGCGCCATGGCTTGTTTTTCACCCAACTGACCTGGACGGTCGCGCTGAACGCGGCCCGAGCACACGGAATTGGCGGAGCTGATGAAACGATCCAATCAATATCTGTTCATGGGCCTGATCGGCCTCGCGGTGGCGATCGCCGCGACGCAGCCGGCGCTCGCCGACGCGAAGAACGCCGTGGGCTTTCCGGTTCACGCACCGCGGCCGTGGGAGTGGTGGTTCCAGCCGGCGGCCAGCCCGATCCAGAAGAATATCGACTGGCTGATGCAGTTCGTGCTCTGGCTCATGGCGGGCGTGGTCGGGCTGGTCGGCCTGCTGCTGGGGATCGTGATCGTGCGGTTCCGTGCCTCCAAGAACCCGGTGGCCTCGACGACGACGCACAACACGCTGATCGAGGTGGTCTGGACGGTGGTGCCGGCGCTGCTGCTGATCGTGATCTTCGTGCCCTCGCTCAACCTGATCTACGAGCAGTCGAACTACAAGCATTCGTACATGACCGTGAAGGTGACCGGTCACCAGTGGTACTGGGAATACGACTACCCCACCGCCAAGGGGGTCGATTTCACCTCGTATCCGGTGCCGGACAACCAGATCAAGCCGGGGCAGATCGCGCGGCTTTCGGTCGATCATCCGCTGGTGGTGCCGGCGAACAAGAAGATCGTGTTCAAGATCACCAGCTCCGACGTGCTGCACTCGTTCTTCATCCCCTCGCTCGGCGTCCAGCGCTATGCGATTCCGGGGCAGTACTGGAAGCAGTGGACGCAGATCGACGCGCCGGGTGTATATTATGGAGAATGTAACCAGATCTGTGGCATGAACCACGATAACATGCCGATCGAGATCGTTGCGTTGCCGATGAAGGAATTCCAGGCGTGGCTGGCCGAGGCGAAAGCCGATGCCGCCCAGGGCAATGTGCCGCCGGTGCACAAGTATGAGGTGCTGGCCCTGAAGGCGGCGGCGCAGAAGGCGGCTTCGGCCGGCACCGCGGGGATCGCGCTGGCGAGCGCGGGCCCGGCGGAAACCACGCGATAAATCGTAGTCGGCGAATCAGGAGCATATGACAATGTCCGCGACCGCACTGCACGATGCCCATGGTGAGCATGCCCACCACCAGCCCGGCTTCTTCCGCCGCTGGGTGATGAGCACGAACCACAAGGATATCGGCACTCTCTACATCACCTGGGCGATCATCGCCGCGATCGAGGGGGGTGTCCTCTCGATGATCATGCGCGCGCAGCTCGCGCATCCGAACAATACGCTGGTCACCTCCGGCCAGGCGTGGAACGCGATCGTCACCGCGCACGGGCTGCTGATGATCTTCTTCTTCGTCATGCCGGCGCTGATCGGCGGGTTTGGCAACTGGATGGTGCCGATGATGATCGGCGCGCCGGACATGGCCTTCCCGCGGCTCAACAACATGAGCTTCTGGTTCCTGTTCATGGCGTTCATCTTCGTCAATCTCGGCTTGCTGGTCGGCGCCGGGTCGGGCGTGGGCTGGACGCTGTATCCGCCGCTCTCCGACATTACCTACCAGCCGGGCGTCGCGACCGACTTCACCCTGTTCTCGCTGCATCTGGCCGGTATTTCCTCGCTGCTGGGCGCGATCAACTTCATCGCCACCATCCTGAACATGCGCGCGCCGGGCATGACCATGCACAAGATGCCGCTGTTCGTGTGGTCGATGCTGGTGACGGCGTTCCTGCTGCTGCTGGCGATTCCGGTGCTGGCCGGCGCGATCACCATGCTGATCATGGACCGCAATTTCGGCACCTCGTTCTTCGAGCCGGCCGGCGGCGGCGACCCGGTGCTGTTCCAGCACCTGTTCTGGTTCTTCGGTCATCCTGAAGTGTACATCATGATCCTGCCGGCCTTCGGCGTGATCAGCCACGTGGTCTCGACCTTCTCGAAGAAGCCGATCTTCGGTTATCTCGGCATGGTCTACGCGATGGTGGCGATCGGGTTCGTCGGCTTCGTGGTCTGGGCGCATCACATGTTCGTCTCCGGCGTCTCGATGGACAGCAAGGTCTATTTCGAGGCGGCGACGCTGGTGATCGCGGTGCCGACGGGTGTGAAGGTGTTCTCGTGGATCGCGACGATGTGGGGCGGCTCGATCGAGCTGAAGACCCCGATGATCTGGGCGATCGGCTTCATCTTCATGTTCGTGCTCGGCGGTGCGACCGGCGTGGTGCTGGCCAATGCCGGCCTCGATACCGAGCTGCACAACACGTATTTCGTGATCGCGCACTTCCATTACGTGCTGTCGATGGGGTCGGTCTTCGCGATCTTCGCCGGGTTCTACTACTGGATCGGCAAGATGTATGGCCAGCCTTATCCGGAAGCGGCGGCGAAGCTGCATTTCTGGCTGTTCTTCATCGGCGTGAACCTGACCTTCTTCCCGCAGCATTTCCTTGGCCTTGCCGGGATGCCGCGCCGCTATCCGGATTATCCGGTGGCGTTCGCGGGGTGGAACTATGTCTCGTCGGTCGGGGCGATGATCTCGGGTGTGAGCACGCTGGTGTTCTTCTACATCCTGTTCAAGATCTTCACCGGAAAGCAGACCCTCGCCGCGAATTACTGGGGTGAGGGTGCGACGACCCTGGAGTGGACAGTGCCCTCGCCGGCGCCGCACCATACCTTCGAAGACGTTCCGGTGATCCGCTGACGCGGATCGCCCGGATCTGGCAGGGATTGCGGGGTCTCTCCGACGGAGAGGCCCTCATCCTTGCGACACCGGCAATACCGGCCACGGCCATGCCGCGCCGGCAGGATTGATGGAATGAGCGATACGATCCTGCGGACCTCCGCTTCCGCCGCACCCGAACAAGCGCTGCTCGACCAGTCGATCCTCGGCGCGACGGCGGGGGACTGGCTGGCGCTGCTCAAGCCGCGGGTGCTGTATCTCGTGGTATATTCGGGTGCTGCGGGGCTGCTGGTCGCGCCGGGCGGGATCAACCCGGTGCTCGGCTTCACCGCGGTATTGTGCATCGCCATGGCCGCGGGTGCGGCCGGGGCGATCAACATGTGGTATGACCGCGACATCGACGCGGTGATGCGGCGGACGTCGCGCCGGCCGATCCCGGCCGGGCGGATCGCGCCGGAGGGGGCGCTGGCCTACGGGGTCGCACTGTCGGCCCTCTCGGTCCTGCTCATGTGGCTGTCGACCAACCTGCTGGCGGCGATGCTGCTGGCCGGGTCGATCGCGTTCTACGTGTTCATCTACACGATGTGGCTGAAGCGGCGGACGCCGCAGAACATCGTGATCGGCGGGGCGGCGGGCGCGTTTCCGCCGCTGATCGGCTGGGCGGCGGTGACCGGACATGTCGCGCTGCTGCCGGTGGTGCTGTTCGCCATCATATTTTTCTGGACGCCGCCGCATTTCTGGGCGCTGTCGCTATTCGCCTCGGGGGATTACGCCAATGCTGGCGTGCCGATGCTGCCGGTGGTGGCGGGGCAGAAGGCGACGCGGTTGGCGGTGATGCGCTACACGCTGTGGCTCGTGCCGCTCTCGCTGCTGCCCTATGTGCTGCACCTGACCGGGCCGGTCTATGGCGCGAGCGCCATGGTGCTCGGGCTGATGTTCGTCTGGCATGCGTGGCGGGTGCTGCGCGACCGGCAGGACGAGGCGGGCAACAGCCTGACCCGCGACGCGCCGGCCAAGGCGGCATTCAAGTTCTCCATCCTGTACCTGTTCCTGATGTTCGGCGCGCTGGTGGTGGACCACCTGATATGACCGAGCAGCGGCCGACCAGCAGCAGGGACTGGAGTCCGGAGGCGCGACAGGAATTCTATCGCCGCCGGCGGGGGCGGAACTGGGCATTGCTCGCCGCGCTCATCGCGCTGTGCGGGCTGCTTTACGCGGTGTCCGTGGTGAAACTGTATCACGCCGGGCAGATGTGGTGAAACATACCTGGGCCTTCGCGGCCGGCTTCTATCGGGAGAGAGTGTCTCATGAGCGCTGAAAGTCATACTGCCGAAGGGCAGATCGCGGGTCGGGTGCCCCACCCGTATCATCTGGTGGAGCCCAGCGTCTGGCCGCTGACCGGTGCGATGTCCGCCATCCTGATCGCGACGGGGATCATCTTCGTCGCGCATTTCAACGATTACTGGTTCCTGATCGCCGGCTTCCTCGGCGCGGTTAGCACGATGTTCGTCTGGTGGCGCGACGTGGTGCGCGAGAGCCGCACGCCGGGGCTGCACAAGCTCGTCACCCAGATCGGCCTGCGCTACGGCATGGCGCTGTTCATCTCCTCCGAGGTGATGTTCTTCGTCTCGTTCTTCTGGGCGTATTTCAACTTCTTCTTCTTCCCCGAGCACCAGGGCTACATGCACCAGGCGGTCTGGCCGCCGGCGCATGTCACGACGATCGATCCGTTCGCGGTGCCGCTGTTCAACACCATGGTCCTGCTGCTCTCCGGCACCACCATCACCTGGGCGCATCACGCGCTGATCGAGGGTGACCGGCGCGGGCTGATCCAGGGGCTCGGTGTGACCGTGCTGCTCGGCCTCGCCTTCCTTTGCGGGCAGACCTACGAATACACGCACTCGCCGTTCAATTTCTATCATGGCGGCATCTTCCCCTCGGTGTTCTTCATCGCCACCGGGTTCCACGGGTTCCACGTGATCGTCGGCACCACCTTCCTGATCGTGAATTTCTTCCGCGCGCTCAGGAACCAGTTCACCGTGAAGCGGCATTTCGGCTTCGAGGCCGCCGCGTGGTACTGGCATTTCGTTGACGTGGTGTGGCTGTTCCTGTTCGTCTGCATCTACTATTTCGGCCGCAGCGCCATTACCGCCGCCTGACGCATGACCGGTCAGGCTCTGCCGCGCGCGCGCTGGCGGCGCCTGATCGGGATGGGCGTGTTCAGCCTGGTGATGCTGGTCCTGCTCCTCGCCCTCGGCGTCTGGCAGGTGCATCGCTGGCATTACAAGGACCGCATCCAGCAGGAGATCCGCGCCGCCCAGCTGCGCGCGCCGGTGCCGCTCGGGCAGAAACCCTCGCCGTATGAGAAGGTCGCGCTGCGCGGCGCCTGGGTTTCCGGCAAGGTGGCGTTCTATGGCGACCAGATCCGCAATTCCCCGAAAGGCCCGTTGCAGGGCGGGCAGCTGATCGTCCCGTTCCGGGGCGAGGACGGGGTTGTCGTGCTGGTCGATCTCGGCTGGGTGCAGGGAAGGGCGCCGCACGCGGTGCCGCTGCCGGAGGGGAAGGCGGTGGTGTCGGGCTACGTGCAGGCGCCGCAGAAATTCGGGCCTTTCGCGCCGGCGCCGAACCTTGCGCGGATGGTGTTCTACAAGCTCGATCCCGCGGCGATCGGGGCGGCGTTCGGGTTTCACCGGGTCGCGCCGTTCACGCTGGTCGCGGTGGGGCCGAAGCCGGTGGCGGGCGGGCCGATTCCGGCGCCGAGCCTGCCGCTGCCGCCCAACAATTCCGAGCAATACGCGCTGACCTGGTTCGGCCTCGCGCTGGTCGTCGTGCTCGAATATATTTTCTATGTCCGTAAAGTGCTGCTGGAGCCCGCGTGAACGATCTGTCGGTGATGTCGGCGTATCAACGGCTGGAAGCCCGGTTCGGGCGGATGGCGGTGGTCGAGGAGGCGAGCGCGATGCTCGGCTGGGACCAGGCGGCGATGATGCCGGATGGCGGCGCGCCGGCGCGGGGCGACCAGCTCGCTACCCTCGCCGGGATTGCGCACGAGATGCTGGTCGCACCGCAGACCGGGGCCGATCTCGATGAAGCCGAGGCGGCGCCGCCGGCCGGAGAGCTGGCGCGGCGCAACCTCGCGCTGATGCGCCGCGCGCACCGGCGGGCCACGGTGCTGCCGGCCGCACTGGTCGAGGCGCTGGCGCGGGAATCGGCCGCTTGCGAGGCGGCCTGGCGCGGGGCGCGGCGGGAGGCGGATTTCGCCGCGGTGAAGGCGCCGCTCGCCCGGCTGCTCTCGCTGGTGCGCGAACAGGCGGCGGCGCTCTCCGGCGCGCTCGGGCTTTCGCCCTATGATGCGCTGATCGATTCCTACCAGCCGGGCGTGACCTCGGCGGAGATCGCACCGGTATTCGCGCGGTACGAGGCGTTCCTGCGGGAAAACCTGCCCGCCGCCGAGGCGCGGCAGCGCCGCGCGCCGGCACCGCCGCCGGGCGCACCGCCCTTTGCCGAGGCGGCGCAGGAGGCGCTGTGCCGCCAGCTCGCCGCGCAGGCGGGGCTCGATTTCAAGGCGGCGCGGCTCGACCGCTCGCTGCACCCGTTCTGCGGCGGCACGCCGAGCGACATCCGCATCACCACCCGTTATGACGAGGGCGATTTCGCCTCGGCGCTGATGGGCGTGCTGCACGAGACCGGGCACGGGCTGTATGAGGCCGGGTTACCCACGGACTGGGCGCGCCAGCCGCTCGGGGCGGCGGCGGGGATGGCGGTGCATGAAAGCCAGTCGCTGATCGTCGAGTTGCAGGCGGCGCGGTCCGACGCGTTTCTCGGCTGGCTCGGGCCGCGCCTTGCCGAGGCATTTGGCCAGGCGGCGGCGGCGTTCGCGCCGGCGCGGCTGGCGGCACGGCTGCGGCGGGTCGAGCGGAGTTTCATCCGCGTCGAGGCCGACGAGATGACCTATCCCGCCCATGTGATCCTGCGCTTCCGGCTGGAGGCGGCGATGGTGGCGGGGGATCTCGCGGTGGCGGACCTGCCGGGGGCGTGGAACGAGGGGATGATGGCGCTGCTCGGCATCGTGCCGCCGGACGACGCCAAGGGGTGTTTGCAGGACATTCACTGGTATGCCGGGCTGTTCGGCTATTTTCCCTCCTACACGCTGGGGGCGATGGCGGCGGCGCAGCTGATGGGCGCGGCGCGGCGGGCGCGGCCGGAGATCGACACGGCGCTGGGCGAGGGGGATTTCACGCCGCTGCGCGACTGGCTGCGGGCGAATGTGCATGGGCACGGGGCGCGGTTCGGCTTCAACGAGCTGCTGGTGGAGGCGACCGGCAAGAGGCTGGACCCCACGGATTTCGAGGCGCATCTGCGGGCGCGCTATCTCGACTGAGGCGATCCCGTTCGGGATGTGACCATGCGGCGTCCCGCCGCAGGATATGACCATGCGGCGTCCCGCCGGGGGATATGACTATGCGGCGTCCCGCCGGGGGATATGACTATGCGGCGTCCCGCCGGGGGATATGACTATGCGGCGTCCCGCCGCAGGCCGGCCTTGAGCGAGGCGCGCGAGGTGGCGAGATGGGTTTCGAGACCCTGGCGGGCGCGCGACATGCTGCCGGCGCGCATGGCATCGAGCACGGCCAGATGTTCGGTGATGGCGATCGCGGTGCGCTCGATCTCGTGATGCCGGTCCCACTGGTAATGATAGTGGAACAGGAAGGACACGATGTCGTAGAAATCGTGGGCGAACCGGTTGTTGAGGAAGCCGATGATCCAGAGGTGGAAATCGCGGTCGAGCGCGGCGAATTCGGTGTAGCGGCGGGCGATGGCGGCCTCGATCTCGCGGTGGCGGAGGATCAGCGCCTCGGCTGCCTCGGCGATGGCCGGATCGCCGCCGCGGGGCATCCGCGCGATGGCGGCAAGCTCGATCAGCTCGCGCATGTCGGCCACCTCGGCGGCGAAACCGTCGTGAAATTCGCGCAGCACCCAGCCGCCGCGCGGCTGCTTGGCGATCAGGCCGAAGCGGGAGAAGCCGATCAGGAATTCGCGGACCGAGACGGTGCTGGCGTTGCTGTCGCGCGCCAGCTCGGCCTCGGAGAACATGTGGCCGGGCCGCCAGTCCCCGAGCAGGACGCGCTGCATGAAGACGCGCTCGATCTGGTCCTGCGGGCCGTCGGTCTCGGATTCGGCGTAGTAATCGGCGCGTTCCGGGCGGCGCAGCACTTCCAGCCCCTCGGCCCCGCGGGCGAGGATGCCCTGGGCGATCATCGCCTCGACGGCGGCGCGGACGGTGGTGCGGCTCACGCCGAAATGGCGGGCGAGGGCGCTGTCGGAGCCGAGCGAGGTGTCGCCGGTATCGAGTGTGGCGATATGATCGAGCAGGGCGTTGCTCGTTCGTTTCAGCAGCGTATTCGGTTTGGCCATCCCGCTCCGGCGTGTCCCCTGGTCGATGCGGCCGGCAGCGACGCCGCCGGCCGATCTGTCATGTGGTCGTAATTTATTTTGTGGCGAGCTTCGCCGCGTTGGCAAGCCCGGACTCGTAGATTCCGGAGATCGCCTTCACCGCGGTGGCGTTGTCCTCGCCCTTCTTCGGGTGGGCGGAGAGGTCGAGCCGGCGGAAATGACCGCTCCAGACCAGTTTCGTCTCGTTGGCGCCGAGGCGGTGGACCGAGATGGTCGAGACATAGTCGCGCACCGGCAGGATCTTCATGTTGTTGGCGGTGTGCTGGATCTCGTAGGTGTAGTTCGTGTGTTTCGGGTTGTAGTGCAGGAGCTGCTCGGTCAGGACCGGGCCGCCGAGATCGAGATGGCGGACCGAGCCGGGGTGGTTGCCCTTGCTCGCCTTGCTGCCCTTGACCGCGGGAACCCAGGTGAGATCGCCGAAATTGTGGACGACCGACCAGACCTTCGCGGCCGGCGCCTTGATGACGACGCTGCGGGTGACGTGAAGGACGGGCGCCTTGGCCTGGGCCGGGCTGGCGGCGAAGGCGACGAGGGCGAGCGGCAGGCCGGCCAGGGCGGCGCGGCGGGCGATTGTGATTTTCAAGACATTCCTCCTGTTGACGGTCCGGTTGTCCCGGCCGTCACGATTTACACGCAGGCGTGAGCGAAAGCCATAGAGCATTGTCGGGTCGGTAAACGCCTGCGCGAACGGGGGCCTGCGCGCACTGATGCCTGCGCGCATTAGAGCATCATCCGATCAGATGGAATCGTCCGATCGGATAAAGATGCTCGACTTATCAATATGCTAGAGCACTACATCCGATCCAATCGGATCGGAAAGTGCTCTAGGCGGGGTGGATGTGCAAAATTCCGCGCCGCCCGGTATCCTCGCCGCGATGCCCGTCCGCCGGACGGGATGGAGGCGCCCGGGGACATGACGCTCGAACAGTTGCGGATCTTCATTGCGGTGGCGGAGCGCGAGCATGTGACGCGGGCGGCCGAGGCGCTGGGGCTGACGCAGTCCGCCGCGTCGGGGGCGGTGGCGGCGCTGGAGCGGGAGTTCGGCACCAGGCTGTTTCACCGGGTCGGCCGCGGCATCGCGCTGACCGAGGCGGGGCATGTGTTCATTACCGAGGCGCGGGCGATCCTGAACCGGGCGGAGCAGGCGGCGCTGACGATGCGCGAGATCGCCGGGCTCGCGCGCGGGCGGCTCGCCATCAAGGCCAGCCAGACCATCGCCAATCATTTCCTGCCGTTGCGGCTCGTCGCGTTCCGCCATGCCTATCCGGGCGTCGGGCTTGCGGTGTCGATCGGCAATTCGGCCGAGGTGGCGCGGGCGATCCTGGAGGGGGATGCGGAGCTGGGCTTCGTCGAGGGGCCGGGCGAGACGCTGATCCAGCCAAGGCTCGCGGCCGAGCCGATCGCGCAGGACCGGCTGGTGATGGTGGTCGCGCCCGATCATCCCTGGGCGGGGCGGGGGACGCCGGACGCAGCCGCGCTGGCGGCGGGGAGCTGGGTGCTGCGGGAGGACGGCTCGGGCACGCGGGCGATGTTCTTCGAGGCGCTGGCCGGGCTCGGGATCGACCATGCGGCGGTGGATGTCGCGATCGAGCTGCCGGCGAACAATTCGGTGCTGACGGCGGTGAGCGGCGGGGCGGGGGCGACGATCCTGTCGGAGCTGGTCTGCGCCGACGCGCTGGCCGCGGGCAAGGTGGTCGAGGTGCCGGTGCAACTGCCGCGCAGGACCTATTTCGCGGTCCAGCACCAGGACCGCACCCGCACCCGGGCGGCGGCGGCGCTGCTCGCCTTGCTGCGCGAGGCCCCGCAGTAGCGGGGCGGCGGCCGCAGGAGGGCGGCGATAGTCTGGCGGCCGCAGGAGGGCGGAAATAGTCTGGCGGCCGCCATAGGGCGGCGATAGTCTGGCGGCCGCCATAGGGCGGCCGCGACTGACGCCGCTTCCGCCGCCCCCTTGTTTCAGGCGGCGTCCAGATCCTTCATCGTCTGCACGATGCGGCTGACCATGCCGTAGGCGATCGCCTCGTCGGCACCCATCCAGTAATTGCGGTCGGTGTCCTTTTCGACGCGGGCATAGTCCTGACCGGTCTCGCGGGCGATGATGCGGTTGATCCGCTCGCGCATCTTGATGATCTCGCGGGCCTCGATGTCGATATCGGTGGCCGGGCCGCGCACGCCGCCCATCGGCTGGTGCAGCAGGAAGCGGGTGTTGGGCAGGCAGAAGCGGCGGTCCTTGTGGCCGGCGAGATAGATCAGCGCGCCGGCGCTGGCGACCCAGCCGGTGCCGATGATGCGGACCGGGGCGGTGGCGTCGACGAAGCGGATCACGTCGTGGATCGTGTCGCCGCTCTCGACATGGCCGCCGGGGGAGTTCACGAAAACGTCGATCGGCTCGTCGCTCGCGCCGGCGAGAGCGAGGAGCTGGCCGGTGACGGCGCGGGCGATGCGGTCGTGGATCTCGCCAAAGATCAAGACCTTGCGCTGCTTGAACAGACGGTTCTCAAGCTCGCCGCCGCGGGAAGCGCGGGCGGTTTCCGGCGTTTCGGTCGCCGGCGCGTCCTTTTCCGGCGCGTCCTCGTCGTCTGCGCGGGGGGCGATGCGGTTGCTGCTGTCGGGTGTCATGCCTGCTCCTCAAATCCGGTTACCTTATTGTGGTGTATGCGGCTTCCCCTGTCGAGACGACGGGCGGCGCAAGGCTGACGTCTTGACAGCGCGGCCCGCACATGGTGCGAGCTTGGCAGGCCGGCTTCGCGATTGTGGCATAATTGCCGCTTTGTAAGGATACGGTGCGACACAATATTTCCGAACATGGGGGGCCAGGATGGCGCCCGGTGTTGAACGAGGGGATGGACAATATGCGTCTTGCGGTTTTGAAGGAGCGCCTGCCGGGCGAGACCCGCGTCGCCGCCGTGCCGGATTCGATCAAGAAGCTGAAGGCACTCGGGCTTGACGTGGTGATCGAGGCAGGGGCCGGCGAGCGGGCTTCGGTGTCCGACGCGGCGCTGCGCGAGGCTGGCGCGGAGATCGCGCCGGATGCGGCTTCGGCGCTCAAGGGGGCCGGGATCGTGTTCACGGTGCAGCCGCCCGGCGACGAGATTCTGGCACAGATCGAGCGCGGCGCGCTGCTGGTCGGCACGCTCGGCGCGATGGGGAACCAGGAGCGGGTGCAGGCCTATGCCAAGGCCGGCGTCGATGCCTGCTCGATGGAGCTGCTGCCGCGCATCACCCGCGCGCAGTCGATGGACGTGCTGTCGAGCCAGGCGAATCTCGCCGGGTATCGCGCCGTGATCGAGGCGGCGGAGGCGTTTCCGCGTGGCTTCGCGATGATGATGACGGCGGCCGGCACGGTGCCGCCGGCGCGCGTGTTCGTGGTGGGCGCGGGGGTTGCCGGGTTGCAGGCGATCGCCACCGCCCGCCGGCTCGGCGCCATCGTCTCGGCGACCGATGTGCGGCCGGCGGCGAAGGAGGAGATCAAGTCGCTCGGTGCCGCCTTCGTCGGCGTCGAGGACGAGGAGAGCAAGGCACAGACCGGCGCCTATGCCAAGGAGATGAGTGCGGAGTTCCGCGCCAAGCAGGCCGCGCTGATCGCCGAGACGGTGGCCAAGAACGACATCGTGATCTGCACCGCGCTGGTGATGGGCCGCAAGGCGCCGACCATCGTCACCGCCGATGCGGTGGCGAAGATGCGCATGGGCAGCGTGATCGTGGATATCGCGGCGGATGCCGGCGGCAATTGCGAGGCGACGGTGCCGGGCGAGCGGATCGTGACGGAGAACGGCGTGATCGTGCTCGGGCACAAGAACTGGCCGTCGCGGATCGGCGTCGCCGCCAGCACGCTCTATGCGCGCAATCTCTCGACCTTCCTCACCGGGTTCTGGGACAAGGAGGCCGGGCGGCCGAAACTGCCCGCCGATGACGACATCGTGAAGGGCGTCCTGCTCACGCGGGATGGCGCCATCGTCCATCCGAATTTCCAGCCGCAAGCCGCCGCCTAGGAGCCACATCATGACCCCTGCACAACTCGCGGACCAGGCCGCAGCCCTGGCCCACAAGGCCACGATCCTCGCCCAGAACGCCGCCGGCTTCGCCGCCCAGGCGGCGGCGCACGCGCCGCACGGCGCGCCGCTGATCGACCTGTTCGCCATTTTCGTGATGGCGGTGTTCGTCGGCTATTACGTGATCTGGAGCGTGACCCCGGCCCTGCACTCGCCGCTGCTGGCGGTGACCAACGCCATCTCGTCGGTGATCATCGTTGGCGCCATGCTCGCGACCGGGCTGAAGGGCGGCTATGCCGCGCATGCCTTCGGCTTCATCGCGGTGCTGCTCGCCAGCGTGAACATCGTGGGCGGCTTCCTCGTGACCCAGCGCATGCTGGCCATGTTCAAGAAAAAAGCGAAGTAAGGGCGGCGCGAAAATGAATTACGCAACTGATCCCGGGATCACGCTCGCCTATCTGGTGGCGGCCGTCCTGTTCATCCTCGCCCTGCGCGGGCTTTCGCATCCCGAGACCGCGCGGCGCGGCAACCTGCTCGGCATGGCCGGCATGGCGATCGCCGCGCTGGCAACGCTGGCGCATCCGGCGATGCTGCTCTCGGGCGTGGGTCTCATCGTGCTCGGCGTCGTCCTCGGCGGCGCGATCGGCGCCGTGGTGGCGCGGCGGGTCAACATGACCGCGCTGCCGCAGCTCGTCGCCGCGTTCCACTCGCTGGTGGGTCTTGCCGCCGTGTTCGTCGCCGCCTCGGCGCTGAACGCGCCGCAGAGCTTCGGTATCGGCACGCCGGGGCACCTGCATCTCGAAAGCCTGATCGAGATGTCGCTCGGCCTGTCGATCGGTGCGGTCACCTTCACCGGCGCGGTCATCGCGTTTGCCAAGCTCCAGGCGCTGATGAGCGGCGCGCCGATCAACTTCCCCGGCCAGCACAAGCTCAATCTCGGCCTCGGCATCCTGCTCGTGGTGCTGATCATCGCCTTCGTCGCCTCGGGCGGCTCGCAGGTGCTGTTCTGGATCATCGCGGCGCTGGCGCTGGCGCTCGGCGTGCTGCTGATCATCCCGATCGGCGGTGCGGACATGCCGGTGGTGATCTCGATGCTGAACTCCTATTCCGGCTGGGCGGCCGCGGGCATCGGCTTCACCATCAGCAATATCGCGCTGATCGTGACCGGCGCGCTGGTCGGCTCGTCGGGTGCGATTCTCTCCTACATCATGTGCAAGGGGATGAACCGCTCGATCATCAACGTGCTGCTCGGCGGCTTCGGCACCGATGCCGCCGCTGCCGCGGGCCCCGCGGGGGCTGCCGGCGACAAGGCGGTGAAGATCGGCTCGGCCGAGGATGCGAGCTTCATCATGAGCAACGCCTCGAAGGTGATCATCGTGCCGGGCTACGGCATGGCGGTGGCCCAGGCGCAGCACGCGGTGCGCGAGATGTCCGACCTGCTGAAGGGCGCGGGCGTCGAGGTGAAATACGCGATCCATCCGGTTGCCGGCCGCATGCCGGGGCACATGAACGTGCTGCTCGCCGAGGCGCAGGTGCCGTATGACGAGGTGTTCGAGCTCGAGGAGATCAACAACGAGTTCTCGACCGCCGACGTGGTCTATGTGATCGGCGCCAATGACGTGACCAACCCGGCGGCGAAGACCAATTCGGCGAGCCCGATCTATGGCATGCCGATCCTCGAGGTCGACAAGGCGAAGACGGTGCTGTTCGTCAAGCGCTCGATGGCCTCGGGTTATGCCGGCGTCGACAACGAGCTGTTCTTCCGCGACAACACGATGATGCTGTTCGGCGACGCGAAGAAGATGACCGAGGAGATCGTGCAGTCGCTCGGCAAGTAAGCCGGGCGAAGGCGGAGCGATCCGGCGGCGGGGCCACTGGCTCCGCCGCTTTCGTTTGGGGGGTGTTCTTGCCAGCGGCGGGAAATTCGGCCATAGGCGGGGGAGGTAAGGCCGTCGCGCTGCGAGTTTCGCACCGCGGCGCGTTTTTCGTTGATGGAGCGGGTTGCGATGTTTGACGCCCTGTCGGGCAAGCTCGGGGATGTTTTCGACCGGTTGCGCCGGCGCGGCGCGCTGTCCGAAAGCGATGTGATCGAGGCGATGCGGGATATCCGCCTCGCGTTGCTCGAAGCCGACGTCGCTTTGCCGGTGGTGCGGGATTTCATCGCCAAGGTGCGGTTGCAGGCGGTGGGCGCGGACGTGCTGCGGGCGGTCTCGCCGGGGCAGCAGGTCGTCAAGATCGTCAATGACGCGCTGGTCGACGCGCTCGGCGGCGAGGGGGCGGTGCCGCTCAACCTCAACGCGGCATCACCGATCCCGTTCCTGATGGTCGGGTTGCAGGGGTCGGGCAAGACCACGACCTCGGGCAAGATCGCGCTCCTGCTCAAGGAGAAGCAGCGCAAGAAGGTGCTGCTGGCGAGCCTCGATACCCAGCGCCCGGCGGCGCAGCTCCAGCTCGCGCAGCTGGCCGAGCGCGCCGGGGTGGCGAGCCTGCCGATCGTGCCGGGGGAGATTCCGGTAGAGATCGCGCGGCGGGCGATGGAGACCGGGCGGCGCGAAGTGTTCGACGTCGTCATCCTCGATACCGCCGGGCGGCTCGCGATCGACCAGGCGCTGATGGACGAGGTCAAGGCGATCCGCGACGTGACGGCGCCGGCGGAGACGCTGCTGGTGGTCGACGCGATGACCGGCCAGGACGCGCTCGCCACGGCGACGGCCTTCAACGAGGCGGTGAGCGTCACCGGCATCGTCATGACAAGGCTCGATGGCGACGCGCGCGGCGGCGCCGCGCTGTCGATGCGGGCGGTGACGGGCGCGCCGATCAAGCTGATGGGCATGGGCGAGAAGCTCGATGCGCTGGAGTCGTTCCATCCCGAGCGCATCGCCGGGCGCATCCTCGGCATGGGCGACATTGTCAGCCTGGTCGAGAAGGCGGCGGAAAACGTCGACCAGCAGAAGGCCGAACAGCTCGCCAAGAAGATGGCGCGCGGCAAGTTCGACCTCGAGGATTATGCCGAGCAGCTCAAGCAGATCACCAAGATGGGGTCGCTGTCGGGGATCATGGGCATGCTGCCCGGCGTGGGGAAGATCAAGCAGCAGCTCGCCGAGGCGGATCTCGACACTTCGATCCTGAAGCGGCAGGCGGCGATCATCGCCTCGATGACCAAGGCCGAGCGGGCCAATCCGGACATCATGAAGGCGAGCCGGAAAAAGCGCGTGGCGGCGGGCTCGGGCACCTCGGTGCAGGAGGTCAACCGGCTGCTCAAGCAGTTCGAGCAGATGAAGGACATGATGAAGCGGGCGCAGAAGCTGGGCCAGAAGGGCCTCGCGCGCGGCGGGCTGGCCGCGCTGCTGCCGCAGGGAGGCGGGCGCCGCCCGTTCTGAGATCGCGGGTGCTTGCCCGTTTCGGGATCGCGGGCTGCGGCTCGTTTTGAGACCGCGGGCTTCGGCCCTGACTGAAACCGCGGGCTTCGGCCCGGAGCGAAATAACGGGCTTCGGCCCGGACTGACACCACGGCGGCCGGGTTGGCCGCCACCGAGACTACTGACCAGGAGACAATGGAATGTCGTTGAAGATCAGACTGGCCCGCGCGGGTGCGAAGAAGCGGCCGTTCTACCATATCGTCGTCGCCGACTCGCGCAGCCCGCGCGATGGCAAGTTCATCGAGCGCATCGGCACCTACAACCCGATGCTGCCGGCCGATCACGAGGATCGCATCCGCCTCGTGACCGATCGCGTGACGCACTGGCTGAGCCAGGGCGCGCAGGCGACCGATCGCGTCGCCCGCTTCATCGGCAAGGCCGGCCTCGCGCCGATGCCGGCGTTCCGCGAGCAGCCGGTGCAGTCCGCGCCGAAGAAGAAGGCGCAGGAGCGCGCCGCCGAGCGCGCCAAGGCCGCCGAGGCCTGATCCAGCGGCCGAGCGATGGATGATCGCCTGATCCTGATGGGCGTGATCGGCCGGCCCCACGGTGTGCGCGGGGCCGTGCATGTCACCACCTATTCGCCGGACCCGGAGGGGCTGGCCGAGCTGCCGTTGCGCGATGAGCGCGGCCGGCGGGTCGGGCTCGCCTGGACCGGGGCGGGGATCGCGCGCGTCACCATCGGCGAGGGCGACGAGGCCGCCGCGATCGCCGACCGCGATGCGGCGGCGAAGCTGACCAATCTCCGGCTCTATGTGCGCCGGGCCGACCTGCCGCCGCCCGAGGATGACGACGAATTCTATTTCGCCGACCTCATCGGGCTGCACGCGGTGGGGCCGGATGGGGCCGCACTCGGCACGATCCGCGCGGTGCATGATTTCGGCGCCGGCGCGAGCATCGAACTCTCCGACGGCTCGCTGCTGCCCTTCACCCGCGCGGTGGTGCCGGAGATCGACCTGCCGGGCGGCCGCGCCGTGGTGGTGCGCCCGGCCGAGGTGGAGATGCGGGAATGAGCTTCCGCGCCACCATCATCACCCTGTTCCCCGAGATGTTTCCGGGGCCGCTCGGCCAGTCGCTGGCCGGACGCGCGCTGGAGACGGGAATCTGGGCGCTGGACTGCGTGAACCTGCGCGATTTCGGCCTCGGCCGGCATCGCGCGGTGGACGACACGCCGTTTGGCGGCGGCGCGGGCATGGTGTTGCGGCCGGACGTGCTGGACGCCGCGATCGGCCAGGCGCGGGACGGGCGGCCGCTATTGGCGCTTACCCCACGCGGCGCGCCGCTGACCCAGGCGCGCATCCGCCGGCTTGCCGAAGGGCCGGGTGCGGTATTGCTCTGCGGCCGGTTCGAGGGGTTCGACCAGCGCGCCCTCGATGCCAACGAGGCCGAGGAGATCAGCCTTGGCGATTTCGTGCTCTCGGGCGGCGAGATCGCGGCGCTCGCGCTGCTCGATGCGACCATCCGCCTGCTGCCGGGCGTGATGGGGGCGGCGGAGAGCGCCGAGGAGGAGAGCTTCTCGGAGGACACGCTGCTCGAATATCCGCATTACACCCGCCCTGCCGTGTGGCAGGGGCGGGCGGTGCCGGAGGCGCTGCTCTCCGGCCATCATGCCGCCATCGCCGCCTGGCGCCGCGCCGAGGCCGAGGCCGTGACCAGGCGGCGCAGACCAGATCTATGGGCCCGGCACATTGCCAGCCAGCCGGCTCTTCCGTAAATGAACTCCCCCGAAAGGATGCCAGACATGAACGTGATCCAGACCATCGACGCCGAGCAGATCGGCAAGCTCGCGGAAGCCCGCGCCGTGCCGGACTTCAAGCCGGGCGACAATCTCCGCGTCTCGGTCCGGGTGACCGAGGGTGAGCGCACCCGTATCCAGGCGTTCGAGGGCGTGTGCATCGCGCGGTCGAATCGCGGCATCAACTCGAACTTCACCGTGCGGAAGATTTCGTATGGCGAGGGCGTCGAGCGCGTGTTCCCGCTCTATTCGCCGAACGTGACCGAGATCGCCGTCACCCGCCGGGGCGTGGTGCGTCGGGCGAAGCTGTATTACCTGCGCGGCCGCCGCGGCAAGTCCGCCCGCATCGCCGAGGCCGCGCGCGAGACCAACGCCGGCTGATACGCGCCGGGGGAGCGCCAGGGGGCCACACACCCCCTGCCATCCCCGCCGGGCGGCGCGCCGCCCGCGCAGCACGGTTTCGGCCGGAGGGGCATCACGCGGGCGCCTCTGCGTCTGCCGTCCGATGCCGCTCTGACTGAAACCCCCAAGGTGTCAGGGCCCGCACGCTCATGCCTTGTGCGGAGCGGATTTCCGGCCCGTGCCGACACCTGGAGCATCAATATGATAGAGCACGACATCCGATCCAATCGGATCGGAACGTGCTCTAGACCCGGAGGACGCACGCATGGCTTCGACATTGTTCGACAAGATCTGGGCGGCGCATGTCGTCGATCGCATGCCCGACGGCACGGCGGTTCTCTATATCGACCGGCATCTCGTCCATGAGGTGACCAGCCCGCAGGCCTTCGAGGGGCTGCGGATGGCCGGGCGCAAGGTGCGGCGGGTGGATGCGACCATCGCGGTCGCCGATCACAACGTGCCGACCGAGGACCGTGCCGCCGGCATCGCCGAGCCGGAGAGCGCGTTGCAGGTCGCCACCCTCGAACAGAATGTCGCCGCCTTCGGCGTGCCCTATATCCCGGTGACCGACGCGCGGCAGGGCATCGTTCACGTGATCGGGCCGGAGCAGGGGATTTCGCTGCCGGGGATGACGATCGTCTGCGGCGATTCCCACACCTCGACCCATGGCGCGATGGGCGCGCTGGCCTTCGGCATCGGCACCTCCGAGGTCGAGCATGTGCTGGCGACGCAGACTCTGTTGCAGAAGCCGGCGAAGAACATGCTGGTGCGGGTGGATGGCACGCTGCCGCCGGGCTGCTCGGCCAAGGACATCGTGCTGGCGATCATCGGCGAGATCGGCACCGCCGGCGGCAACGGGCATGTGATCGAATATGCCGGCGCGGCGATCCGCGCGCTCGACATGGCCGGGCGGATGACCGTCTGCAACATGTCGATCGAGGCGGGGGCGCGGGCCGGGCTGATCGCGCCGGACGAGACGACGTTCGCGTATGTGCGCGGCCGGCCCTACGCGCCGAAGGGCGAGGCGCTGGAGCGGGCGATCGAATACTGGAAGACGCTCGTCTCCGACGAGGGCGCGCAGTACGACCGGGTGGTGACGATCGATGCGTCCGCCCTCGTGCCGCAGGTGACCTGGGGGACCAGCCCGGAGACGGTGGTGCCGATCACCGGCCATGTGCCCGACCCCGCGGCCGAGCCGGATGCCGGCCGCCGGGCGCAGATGGAGCGGATGTTGCACTACATGGATCTCGCACCGGGGCAGGCGCTGAAGGGCACGAAGATCGACGCCGTGTTCATCGGCTCCTGCACCAATTCGCGGATCGAGGATTTGCGGGTGGCCGCCGGGATCGTGCGGGGCAGGCGGGTCGCCGGCCATGTGCGGGCCATGGTGGTGCCGGGCTCCGGCCTGGTGAAGGCGCAGGCCGAAGCCGAGGGCCTCGCCCAGGTGTTTCTCGATGCCGGGTTCGAATGGCGCGAGGCGGGGTGTTCGATGTGCCTCGGCATGAACCCCGACAAGCTGAAGCCCGGCGAGCGCTGCGCCAGCACCTCGAACCGGAATTTCGAGGGCCGGCAGGGGCCGGGCGGACGCACGCATCTGGTGTCGCCGGCGATGGCGGCGGCCTCGGCGATTACCGGCGCGCTCGCCGATCCACGGGAGATGGCATGATGGACAGGTTCGAACGGCTGGAGGCGGTCGCCGCCCCGCTCAGGATGGCGAATGTCGATACCGACAAGATCATCCCGGCGCGCTTCCTCAAGACGATCAAGCGCTCGGGGCTTGGCAAGCACGCCTTCGCCGGGCTGCGCTACAACGAGGATGGCAGCGAGAACCCGGATTTCGTGCTGAACCGCGAGCCCTACCGGCAGGCGCATATCCTTGTCGCCGGGGAGAATTTCGGCTGCGGCTCGTCGCGCGAGCACGCGCCCTGGGCGCTGCTGGATTTCGGCATCCGCTGCGTGATCGCGCCGAGCTTCGCCGACATTTTCTTCAACAACTGTTTCAAGAACGGCATCCTGCCGATCGTGCTGCCGCGCGAACAATGCGAGGCGCTGATGGAGGATGCGGAATCGGGGGCGAATGCGCGGATCATCGTCGATCTCGCGGCGCAGACCGTCTCGCGGCCGGATGGCGAGGCCTATGGTTTCGAGATCGATCCGTTCCGCAAGCGCTGCCTGCTGGAGGGGCTCGACGATATCGGCCTGACGCTGGAGAAGGCGCCCTCGATCGACGCTTATGAGGCGAAGCTGGACGGCGCGGCCTGGCGGCCGCGGATCGAGACCGTCTGATCCGCCTGCCCGACCGGTGATACGCCGCACAGACCCCAAGGGAGAGACGACCATGATTGCGAACCGGAAATTGCTGCTCCTGCCGGGGGACGGCATCGGCCCCGAGGTGATGGCCGAAGCCCGCCGGGTGATCGACTGGCTGGCGCGCAGCGGCCGGGCGCGGTTCGAACTCGCCGAGGATCTCGTCGGCGGCGCCTCGATCGAGGTGACGGGCAAGCCGATCACCGCACCGGTGATCGGGCGGGCGCTGGAGGCGGATGCCGTGCTGTTCGGCGCCGTGGGCGGGCCGCAATGGGACAACCAGCCTTTCGACAACCGGCCGGAACTCGCCATTCTCGAATTGCGCAAGCAGCTTGGCCTGTTCGCCAATCTGCGCCCGGCGCCGGTGTTCGATGCGCTGATCGACGCGAGCCCGCTGAAGCCCGAGATCGTGCGCGGGCTCGATATCATGATCGTCCGGGAATCGACGGGCGGGATCTATTTCGGCGAGCCGCGCGGGGTCGAGACCCTGCCGGATGGCACCAAGCGCGGGATCAATACCGAGGTCTACACCACGCCGGAGATCGAGCGGGTGGCGCGGGTCGCTTTCGAGCTGGCGCGCAAGCGGCAGGGGCGGCTGACCAGCGTGGAGAAGGCGAACGTGATGGAATCCGGCCTGCTCTGGCGGCAGACGGTTGCGGCCCTCGGGGCGGCGGAATATCCGGACGTGCAGCTCTCGCACATGTATGCCGATAATTGCGCGATGCAGCTGGCGAAGAATCCGCGCCAGTTCGACGTGATCGTGACCGGCAACCTGTTCGGCGACCTGCTCTCCGACCTCGCCTCGATGCTGACCGGCTCGCTCGGGATGCTGCCCTCGGCGACGCTCGGCGCGCCGGATGCGGCGGGACGGCGGCATGCACTCTACGAGCCGATCCACGGTTCGGCGCCGGATATCGCAGGCAAGGGCATCGCCAATCCGCTGGCGCAGATCCTGAGCCTCGCGATGCTGCTGCGCTATTCCTTCGACATGCAGGACGATGCGGCGGCGATCGAGGCGGCGGTGTCCAGCGTGCTGGCGAGCGGCATGCGCACCGCGGATATCGAGCAGAAGGGCACGGCGCGGATCGGCACCCGCACGATGGGCGACGCGGTGCTGCGCGAGCTGGACCGCATCGGCGGCTGAAGCAAGATCCGGTCCTTCTGGATCGGAGAGTGTTCCAGGATCGGACCATGGAAAGGGGCGGCAGGAGATATCCTGCCGCCCCTTTTTCATGCCGTGCGCGTGCTGATAACCTGAGCATCCTGATCCGATCAGATGTCACCATCCGATCGGATCAGGCGCCAGTCAGTCGCCGGCCGCGGTGCGCGCGCTGATCGGCATGCGCGAGCGGGGGAGGATCGCCGGCTGGCGGATCGGCAGCGCGTGGAGCGTCTTGCCGGGAAGGGCGGCGATGACCGAGACCGAGACCGAGGCGAGATAGGGCAGGGACTGGGTCAGCAGCACCAGGCACCAGAGGCGGCATTCCGGGGTTGCCCAGTGATGGCTGAAGCCGACGCCGAGCAGCGCGCCCCAGGTGAGGGCGAGCAGGACCAGCTCTTCGCGCACCATGAACAGGCCCTGCACCAGAGCGGGGGCGTTTTCCATCTTGGCGGTGCGGATGAAGGGCAGGCGGTCGGTGAACAGGCCCTTCCAGACCGCCTTGCCGATGCTGTGCGAGAGCGCGAGGCCGGCGACGGCAGCCCCCAGCCGGTCCGCCCGGCCGCAGGGCACGCGGGCGGCGTAGAGCGCGAAGATCTGCACGATCTTGAAGGCGAACAGGCCGATCGAGGGCAGCATGAACAGGATGATCGGGAATTCGAAGCGCACCGGGTCGAGGATCAGCCCGGCCGACCAGGCGAGGCCGAGCAGCACGAAGGCAAGGCCCAGCGCATCGCCGATCCAGGGCAGCCAGCCGGTGACGAAGTGCCAGCGCTGGCCGATCGTCAGCGTGCGGTCGAACGGCGAGAGGAACGCCTTCCAGTGCTCGCGGGAAATCCGCATCGCGCCATAGGCCCAGCGGTAGCGCTGCTTGCGGAAGGCGTTGAAATCGTCCGGCATCACGCCGCGGCCGAAGCTGCGCTTGGAATAGACCGCCTCGAACCCCTTGCGGAACAGGCGCAGGCCAAGCTCGCTGTCTTCGGTGATGCACCATTCGGCCCAGCCGCCCTCGGCATCGAGCGCCGCCTTGCGGATCAGCGTCATCGTGCCGTGCTGGATGACGGCGTTGCGCTCGTTGCGGTTGACCATGCCGATATGGAAGAAGCCGGCATATTCCCAGAACATCATCCGCTTGAAGAGCGAGCCGTCATTGTCGCGGTAGTCCTGCGGCGACTGGGTGAAGCCCACTTTCGGGTCGGCGAAGGCGGGGACCATGCAGCGCAGCCAGTCGGGATCGACGATGTAGTCGGAGTCGATGACGCCGATGATCTCGGCGTCCGGCGCGGTTTCGCGCAGGGCGAAGTTCAGCGCGCCCGCCTTGTAGCCGGGATACTGGCCGAGGGTGAAGAAGCGGAACTGCTCGCCGAGCCGCGCGCAATGGGCGGCGACCGGCTCCCACACCGCGGGGTCCTTGGTGTTGTTGTCGATCACCAGCACCTCGAAATTCCCGTAGTCGAGGGCGGCGAGGGCGTTGAGCGTCTGCTTCACCATCTCGGGCGGCTCGTTGCAGATGGCGACGTGCAGCGAGACCTTGGGCAGTTTCGTGCCCTGGGGGGCGGGCACCGGCTCGTAATGGCGCAGCCGCACCCGGCCGAACAGGGTTTCCACCAGGTCGAAACTGTCGGCGACGAGCAGGACGAGCAGCAGCGCCTGGCCGGCGGCGAGCGTTGCCCAGACGGCGGCGGCGGACCAGGAGAGGTAGGTCTCGCCCATCGTCATCAGCAGCGCGGCGAGGGCGGCGCCGAAGCCCTGCACGAGGCCGGCGAACAGGAGCTTGCCCTGCCAGCGCAGATCGGGGCGGGTGCGGAGCATCAGCAGGGTGAGCAGGGCGCCGAGCAGGGTGGAGCCGAGCGCCCAGGCGAGCCAGGCGCGGTTCTGCTGCACCGGGCCGGAGAGCGACCATTTGGCCTGGCGGTTGAGCGACCACATGCCCCAATAGCCGGCGGCGCGGCCCTCGAAGCTGGTTTTCCAGGGCTGGTCGAACGCTTCCATCACGAAATAGTCGAGATGCTGCTTCTGCGCGATGTTGAAGAAGTCGCGCAGGAAGCGCGCCTGCAGGACGCGCGAGGCGCGGGCGGCGCCGATATCGATGCCGTCCGACGGCCAGCCGATCTCGCCGATGACGACCTTCTTGCCGGGGAAGCGTTTCTCGACCTCGTGCAGCCGCATCAGCGCGTAGTTCACCGCGTCCTTTTCCGGAACGCCCTCCCAGTAGGGGAGGAGATGCACGGTGATGAAATCGACCGATTTCGCAAGCTCGGGGTGGTGCAGCCAGACATGCCAGGGCTCGGCGGTGGAGACCGGCACGTGCACGCGCTGCTTGACGTATCGGATGTCGGCGGCGAGTTCGGGCACGGTGAGGTTGCGGCGCAGGATTACCTCGTTGCCGACCATGACGGACTTCACGTCGGCATTGGCGTTGGCGATCTTGACGACCTTCTTCAGCTCGGCCTCGTTGGCCTTGGTGTGCTGGTCGAGCCAGGCGCCGAGGGTGACGTTGAGGTGGTAGGGCGCGGCGAGGGCGGGGATCTGGCCGAGATCGCCCTCGACCGTGTAGGTGCGGATGTCGTGCGTGTGTTTCGCGACGAGGGCGAGGTCGCTGCGGATCTGGGCGACCGAGGGATAGACGCCGCTCTGCGGGCTCTGCCCGGCGCGGAAGGGCGAGAAGGCGAAGCCGCCGATCTCGCCGCGATAGGCGGGAATGTTGGTGGCCGGACGGTTGAGCATGGCCCATATGCCGAAGGCGGCAGCGCCGGTGGCGATGGCGGCGAGCCAGGCGCCGGCATGGCGCCATCCGCCGGCATTGCGGTGCGGGCTGGTGCGAGGCGGCAGGGGGCTGATCCGTGCGAGATGCGTCATGACCGATCGTCCGTTTGACCCGCGGAAAAAGTCCGCGTTGGGACGGGTTGTGATGGCGCAGTGCGGCAGCGCGTCGGCTGGAATATGGCCAAAGAAAGGCGTGTGGTTCGCGCCGCGCGTGTCGGCTATGCTGCGTTGGGGGAGATCGTTGCGGGGATAGCACCGGTTTTCCTTTCACCGGAACTGAAGGATCGCATGCACGTTATTGTTCTGGTTATAGTCTTGACCTTGCTGATCCTGCTGAACGCGGGATTCGCGCTGGCGGAGATGGCGCTGGTCTCGTCGCGCAAGGCGGCGCTGGCGCTGTTCGCGCGCAAGGGCGTGAGCGGTGCGGCGCGGGCCCGCGCGCTGGCGGAGACGCCGGAGCGTTTTCTGCCCACCGTCCAGGTCGGGATCACCGCGATCAGTGTGCTGACCGGCGTGGTGGGCGGCGCGCAGCTTGCCCAGTCGCTGGCGCCGGCGATCGCGCTGATCCGCCCGCTGGCGCCGCTGGCCAATACGCTGGCGCTGGCGATCACGGTAGTGGGGGTGACGCTGCTGACGCTGGTGTTCGGCGAGCTGGTGCCCAAGCAGCTGGCGCTGCGCAATGCCGAGCGGATCGCCTGTCTCGTCGCCTGGCCGATCGACATGTTCGCCCGCGCCGCCGCCCCGCTGGTCTGGCTGCTGGGCGTGACGTCGGATCTCGTGTTGCGGCTGTTCGGGCCGGTCGATCCGCATCGGCGGGCGATCAGCGAGGAGGAGCTGAAGGCGATCCTCGCCGAGGGGACCGAATCCGGCATGCTGGAATACGAGGAGCGGGACATGATGGAGCGGGTGATGCGGCTGGCCGACAAGCCGGTGCGCGCGATCATGACGCCGCGGCAGGACATCGCCTGGCTCGACCGGACGGCGCCGCGCGGGCAGGTGATCTCGGCGCTGAAGGCGGCGCCGCATTCGCGCTTCGTGGTCTGCGACCGCAGCATCGACAACGTGGTCGGCATCGTCCAGGCCAAGGACATTCTCGACCGGATGCTGGATGGCAAGGACATCTCGATCGCCACCGCGCTGCGCCAGCCGCTGGCGGTGCCGGACGCGGTCTCCGCGCTGGATGCGCTGGAGCGGCTGAAATCGGACCCGCTCGGGGTGGCGTTCGTGCTCGACGAGTATGGCAGTTTCGAGGGGATGGTGACGGTGGGCGACCTGCTGGAGGCGATCGTCGGTGATGTCGAGGAGGCGGCGTATGGCGAGGTCGGCGAGCCGGAGCCGGACCGCTACGAGCTGGACGGGCTGGAGCCGATCGACGAGGTGGCGCACCGGTTCGGGCTGGAGAACCTGCCGGCGCAGGGCTCGTATCACACGCTCGGGGGGTTCCTGCTGGCGCTGCTCAAGCGGGTGCCGCGGCAGGGCGACGCCATCGCCTATGGCGGCTGGCGGTTCGAGGTGCTGGGGATGAACGGACGGCGGGTCGAGCATGTCCGGATCAGCCGGGACCCGACAGCGGCGCCGTAGAGCACTTTCCGATCCTTTCGGATCGGACGTTGCTCTGAAATCCAGAATTTTAGAAGTTTGTTAAGGGCGCCGTGATAGGCTGATCGTCGGGGTCGTGGTGACGACCCTGCCTGGCGAAAGGAGCCCTGCCGATGTCGTCCGATCCTGTCATGTCGCCTGGCCACGCGGGTCGGGGAGCGCGGTTCGCATGATCGTCTGGGCGCTCGTCGTCGCGCTCGTCGCGGCGGGGGCGGTCGCGGTCGTGGGGCGGATGTGTACCGCGCGGATCGCGCGGCTCGCCGCCGCACTGCATGCGGTGGCACAGCACGCCGCCGAGGTGCAGCGGGACATGACGGCGCAGAACGGGCTCGACCGCAATATCGACGCGCTGCGGGCCCGGCTGGCCGAGCTGGGCGAGCCGCGGATCGAGGGGGAGTGCCTCTGGTTCGGCGACTACCGGATCAATGGCGATGACAATATCGTCGACGACATCAAGGCGCGGTTCGGCGGCACGGTGACGATCTTCATGCGCGACCTGCGGGTGGCGACCAATGTGCAGAAGCCGGAGGGCGGCCGCGCGGTCGGCACCAGGCTGGCGCCGGGGCCGATCCATGACGCGGTGCTGGGCAAGGGCATCACCTATCGCGGCGAGGCCGAGATTCTGGGCGAGAGATATTTCTCCATCTATGAGCCGGTGATCGCCGATCACGAGACGATCGCGGTCATTTATGTCGGCGTGAAGAAGCTCGCGGTGACGCAGGATCAGGCAAAGCGCCGGGCGGGGAGCTTCGCGCGCATGCGGGCCGACATCGAGGCGCTGAAGACGGTTCTCACCGCGCAGGTGACGACCGCGGGCGAGGCCGTCGCGCAGCGGCAGGAAGCCGACGATATCCGTCGCGCGCTCGATGCCGAGCGGGTGGACCGCGCCCGGCAGCAGGCGCAGGCGATCGCCGCACTCGGAGACGGGCTCGAACGCCTGGCCAGCGGCGACCTGCTGTTCCAGCTCAGCCGTCCGCTCGCCGCCGAGTATGAAAAGCTGCGCCACGATTTCAACGGCGCGATCCTGCAACTGCACGACGTGATGGCGATGATCGCGCGCAATGCCGATGCCGTGCGCTCGGGGGCGCATGAAATCACCGCCGCTTCCGACGATCTGGCGCGGCGGACCGAGCAGCAGGCGGCGACGCTGGAGCAGACCTCGGCGGCGCTGGAGCAGATCACCGCGACGGTGCGGCGCACCGCCGAGGGCACCAGCGCGGCGAAGAGGCTGATGGGGGATGCGCGGTCGGAAACCGATCACTCCGACGAGATCGTCCGCAAGGCGGTGCAGGCGATGGGCGCGATCGAGGCGTCGTCGCGCGAGATCGGGCAGATCAGCGGGCTGATCGACGAGATCGCGTTCCAGACCAACCTGCTCGCCCTCAATGCCGGGGTCGAGGCGGCGCGGGCGGGCGATGCGGGCCGCGGCTTCGCGGTGGTCGCCACCGAGGTGCGCGCCCTCGCCCAGCGCTCGGCGGCGGCGGCGCGGGAAATCCAGGGGCTGATCGCCACCTCCGATCGGGAAGTGTCGGCCGGCGTGCAGCTCGTGGGCGAGACCGGCTCGGCCTTGCAGCGCATCGCCAGGCAGGTTTCGGCGCTCGATGGGCTGGTCGCCGAGATCGCCGCGTCGTCGCAGGAACAATCCACCGGGCTTGCCGAGGTCAATCTCGCGGTCAACCAGATGGACCAGGTGACGCAGCAGAACGCGGCGATGGTGGAGGAAACCACGGCGGCGAGCCATGGCATGTCGTCCGAGGCGGCATCGCTGACCGAATTGCTGGGTCAGTTCAGCATCGCCGCGGATGCGAACGTGAAGCGTCTGCCGGCACGCGCGGCCTGAGCCGGGCGGCCCGGCGCGGCAGCACCCGGCCCGGCAGGACGCGGCCGGCAGCGCTCAGGCGTGGATCAGCGTGCCGATGCCGCCTTCGGTGAACAATTCGAGCAGGCAGGCATGGGGGACGCGGCCATCGACGATGGTGGCGCCCTTCACGCCATGGCGGACGGCGTCGATGCAGGTTTCGACCTTGGGGATCATGCCGCCGGAAATCGTGCCGTCGGCGCGCAGGGCCTCGATTTCGGAGATCGACAGGTCGGGGATCAGCGTGCCGTTGCGGTCGAGCACGCCGGCGACATCGGTCAGCATCAGCAGGCGGTTGGCGCCGAGCGCGCCGGCGATGGCGCCCGCGACCGTATCGGCGTTGATGTTGTAGGTCGCACCGTCCTCGCCGACGCCGACGGGGGCGACGACGGGGATGAGCCCCGCGCCGGTGAGCGCGTGGATCACCCGGACATCGACATGTTCCGGCTCGCCGACGAAGCCGAGATCGAGCGCGCGCTCGATCGCGCCCTCGGGGTCGCGCGTCGTCCGGGTCAGCTTGCGCGCACGGATCAGCCCGCCATCCTTGCCGCAGATGCCGACGGCCAGCGCGCCGGCCCGGTTGATCAGCCCGGCGACCATCTTGTTCACCGTGCCGGCGAGAACCATCTCGACCACCTCGACCATCGCCGCGTCGGTGACGCGCAGGCCATCGACGAAGGTGGACTGGATCGCCAGCCGCTTGAGCATGGCGTTGATCTGCGGCCCGCCGCCATGCACCACCACGGGGTTGATGCCGACCTGCTTGAGCAGGGCGATATCGCGCCCGAATTCCTCGGCGAGCGAGTCCTCGCCCATCGCGTGGCCGCCATATTTCACCACGATCGTCGCCCCGGCATAGCGGCGCAGATAGGGCAGAGCCAGGGCAACGATGCGGGCCTGTTCGGCGGCGTCGGCGTGGCGGTCGGAAATCGTCATGACGGCAGGATCTTCCCTTGCTGTTCCGGCGGTCCAGAGCGTCGTCCGGTCAGATCGAGCGAGCTGGCCGGATGCTGCGCTCCAGGGCGCTTTCCGATCCTTTCGGATCGGATGATGCTCTATGAAGGCGGGCGCGGGCGGTCAAGCCAGCAGGCCGTGGATCACCGCGCGCAGCTCGGCAATGCCGGCGCCGGTTTCGCCGGAGGTGACGAACACCTCGTTCAGCGCCGCGGGGTGACGCCGGGCGATCGCCTCGATGGCGGCGCGCTTGGCGGCGAGCGCCTCGGGCTTCATCTTGTCGGCCTTGGTCAGCACGACCTGGAAGGAGACGGCCGCCTGGTCGAGCAGTTCCATCACCGCGTGGTCGGCCGGCTTGTCCTCGATCCGCGCATCCATCAGCAGCAGGACGCGGCGCAGATTGGGCCGGCCGCGCAGATAGCGGAACATCAGGCCCTGCCAGTCCCGCTTCACCGTCTTGGGGGCGGCGGCGTAGCCATAGCCGGGCATGTCGACGATGGTCAGCGGACCCTCGCCGACGCGGAAGAAGTTGAGCTGGCGCGTGCGGCCGGGCGCCTGGGCGACGCGGGCGAGGGCGAGCTGGCCGGTGATCGCGTTGATCAGCGTCGACTTGCCGACATTCGAGCGGCCGGCGAGGGCGATCTCGATGCCTTCCGGCTCGGGAAGCCTCTCGGCGGTCTGCGCGGCGTGGAAGAACCGCGCCCCGCGGGCGAAGAGCTTCCGTCCTTCCTCGACCGCGTCGATCGCGTCGGTCGGGTCGGTTGCGTCGGTCGCCTGGCTCGCCTCGGGGGTTTCGCTCGCCTCGGGGGTTTGGGGTTCGTCCATGCGCGCGCGCTCAGCCCTTGGCGTTGGCGTTGGCGGCGGCGCGGGGGGCGGCGTTGGTGCTGCGCATGATCGTCCATTGCTGGATGATCGTGAGCGTGTTGTTCACGCAGTAATACAGCACGAGGCCGGCGGCGAAGCGGCCGAGCATGAAGGTGAAGATCACCGGCATGAACTGCATCATCTTCGCCTGGGTCGGGTCCGGCGGCGGCGGGTTCAGCTTCTGCTGGCCCCACATGGTGATGCCCATGATGATCGGCAGGATGCCGAGATGCAGGAAGGGCGAGAGCGTGCTCGGGTGGAACGGGATCAGGCCGAACAGGTTGAAGATGTTGGTCGGGTCTTCGGCCGAGAGATCGTGGATCCAGAGCGCGAAGGGCGCGTGGCGCATGCCGATCGAGATGAAGATGACCTTGTAGAGCGAGAAGAAGATCGGGATCTGCGGCAGCATCGGCAGGCAGCCGGCGGCGGGGTTGACGCCCTCGGCCTTGTAGAGCGCCATGATCTCCTTCTGCTGCTGCATCTGGTCGTCCTTGTAGCGCTCGCGCAGCGCCTGGACCTTCGGCGTGATCGCGCGCATCCGCGCCATCGAGCGGTAGGAGGTGCGGACCAGCGGGAACAGCACCAGCTTCAGCCCGATGGTGAAGACGATGATCGCCACACCCATGTTGCCGAACACGCCGGCGAGATAGTCGAGCGCGATGAAGATCGGCTTGGTGAGGAAGAAGAACCAGCCGAAATCGATCGCCCGCTCGAACAGGGGGATGCGATATTGCGTTTGGTAGTGGCTGAGGATGCTGAGCACCTTGGCGCCGGCGAAGACATGCGTCGTCGCCGAGGCGGTGGCGCCGGGGGCGGCGTCGAGCGGCTTGGCGGTCATGTAGTCGACCTGATAGGCGCCGTGATCGGTCTTGCCCGGGGTTGCGAGGTAGCGATAGGCGCCGATCGACTCGCGGCCCTGGCTCGGGACCAGCGCGGTCAGCCAGTATTTGCCGGTGATGCCGGCCCAGCCGCCGAGATTGGTGGTCTGGTAGGCGGTGCCGGGCGCCTCGCCGGCATTCGGGTGCTTGCCGCCGGATTTCACCCCCTCATAGCCCATCTCGTGCAGCGTGCCGTGGAACACGCCGATCGGGCCCTTGTGCAGGGTGAAGGAGCCGGGCTCCTGCGGCAGGAAGTCGCGGCGGATGCGCGACCAGGGATAGACCTCGACCGCGGCGCCGGAGTGGTTGATGGCGCGCTGCTGGACGGTGAACATGTATTGGCGGTCGACCGCGAGGAGAAGCTCGAAGGTGACGCCCGCGCCGTTATCCCAGGAGAGGGTGACCGGGTGGCTGGGCGAGAGATCGCCGCCGGAGCTTGTCCAGACCGTCTGCGGGCCGGGCACCTTGAGGCTGCTGCCGGGGGCGGCATCCCAGCCGAACTGCACGTAATAGGATTTCGCACTGCCGGCGCGGGCGAGCAGGCGCACCAGCGGCGAGGTTTTCTGCACCGTTTCGTGATAATGGGTCAGCACCAGATCATCGAGCCGGGCGCCGACAAGGCTCATCGAGCCCTTGAGCAGCGGGGTCGAGATCGCAAGGCGCGGGCCGGAGGCGGTCGCCGCGGTCGCCGTCCCGCCGGGGGTTGCGGCCGGGGCGGCTTGCTGCGGCGCCGGCACGCCGGGTCCAGTCTGGGTCTGGGCCGTCTGGGCCGTCTGCGTCTGGGCGGTGTGGGCGACCGCGTGGGGCGGGGCCTTTTTCGGCGGCGGCAGCACGTAGCTCGCGATGACCTGGAACAGCACGAGGATCACCAGAGAGATCGAAATCGCGTAGAGAAGCCGTCGGTTATCCATTCTGTTTCATCTCGTCGTGGTGAGGGGGCGGCGGCACGGGGTCGATCCCGCCCGGGTTCCAGGGATGGCAGCGCAGGATGCGCCGCGCGGCGAGGGCGGAGCCGCGCATCGCGCCGTGAACCGCGAGGGCTTCCATCGCATAGGCGCTGCAGGAAGGATAGAAGCGGCACTGTCCGCCCAGCACCGAGGACAGGGTGAGCTGGTAGGCGCGCACGCCGCCACGCAGCAGTTTCGTCGCCGGAGTCACGGTGCTGCGGCCGGGGCGGTGAGCGGGGGGAAGGCCGTGTCCAGCACCGCGCGGAAATCGGCCCTCAGCGTGGCGAAATCGATCTCGGCGGTGCCCTTGCGGGCGATCAGCACGATATCGGCACCGCTCAGCTTGCGGGCCAGCAATTCCTCGCACGCGAGGGCTCGCAGCCGGCGCCGGGCGCGGTTGCGGATCACCGCGTTGCCGACCTTGCGGCTCGCGGTCAGGCCGAGGCGGATGGGAGCGCCGGGCGTGGTACGCAGGATTTGCACGACAAAACCGGCGCGCGCCATCTTTCGCCCATGGCTCGCAGCGCGCAGGAAATCGGCACGCTGAGGCAGGGAGTGGAGGGGCGCGGCGCGCATGATCGTGACCAGTTCCCGGCCCGGCCGCGCAGGCAGGCGCGCGGCGCCGGGCGGACGCGAGGAAAAATCAGGCGGAAAGGCGCTTCCGACCCTTGGCGCGGCGATTCGCCAGGACCTTGCGGCCGCCGACGGTTTCCATCCGCGAGCGGAAGCCATGACGACGCTTGCGGACGAGCTTGGAGGGTTGGTAGGTGCGCTTCACGGTCTCAACTCCGATGATTGCCGTAGAGGCGATTGCCGAAGGCAAACGCCGGTTGGAATTCAGGAAACAGATAGAATGCCGCAATCCGTCGGGAGCGGCTTCCTGCTGGGGGCTTTCTTTAGGCATTGTGGGGGGCGGCGTCAACAAAGCCGGCAGCAGCCGGGGATAAAGATCGTCGCCCGCTTGCCCAACCCTGCTCCGACCGTGCAGATTGAGGCGATGAAAATCCCGGCCCGAAGTGTTTGCCGAACCGCGCTCGCCCTGCAAGGGGGCGGGTCGCACGGGGCCTATGCCTGGGGCGTGCTCGACGCGCTGCTGGCAACGGGCGAGACGTTCGATGCCGTCTGCGGCGTCTCGTCCGGGGCGATCCTCGGCACGATGGCGGTGCAGGGCCTCGTCCGCGGCGGGGCGGACGGCGCGCGCGCCGCGATGGCGCAGTTCTGGGACCGCGTGGTCGCCACCAACATGCTCGCACCGCTGACCTCGCATCTCGACCGCTGGCTGCCCGGCTTCGAGGCCGGCCGCGAATTCGGCAGCAATCTCGCGATGCAGGGGATCGCCACGGTCCTCAGCCTGTTCGGCCAGGCATCGGTCAACCCGCTGGGGCAGAACCCGCTGCGCCCGATCCTCGCCGACCTGCTCGACCGCGAGGCGCTGCGCGCGCCGGCGGCGCCGCGCCTGTTCATCGCCGCGACCGCGGTGGAATCCGGCCGGCCCAGGATTTTCACCAATGACGACGTCACCGTGGACGCGCTGCTGGCTTCGTCCTGCCTGCCGACGCTGTTCCCGCCGGTGCTGATCGACGGTGTGGCGTATTGGGACGGGGCCTATTCGGGCAATCCGCCGCTCGGGCCGCTGCTGGAGCTGGCGCCGGAGCGGCTCGTGCTGATCCGCGCGCAGAGCCGGTTGCGGGCGGGGGTGCCGAGCCAGCCGGCGGATATTCTCAACCGGGTGCAGGAGCTGGCGTTCCAGACCGCGATCGACGCGGAGTGCGCGCTGCTGCCGGCGGATCTCGACTTCGTCGAATATCCCGCCGACCGGGCGCTGGCCGGGCTTTCGCCCGAATCCCGCGCCTATGCCGACCGCGCCTTTCTCGACCGGCTGTTCGAGGCCGGGCGCGCCGCCTTCCGCGCGGAGGCCGCCTGAGCGCGCTGCGCAACGTCTTCGGGCGCTGGATCGGCCATAGCCTGTCGGCGAGGCTGCTCTGGCTGACCGTGATCGTCACGCTGCTGACCGAGGTGATGATCCTGCTGCCCAGCCTCGGGCGGGAGCGCAGCGCGTGGCTGGTGAACCGGGTGACCGAGGCGCATCTGGCGGCGCTGACGGTGTCGGCGGCGCCGCACGGGGTTGTCGACCTGTCGACCCGCAACGAGTTGCTGCGGCTTTCGGGCACCGAGGCGATCCGCCTGGCGCAGGGGGGACGCAGCATCCTGGTCCTGCCGCCGCGCGGCACCGTTCACGCGGAAGGGGCGATCAACCTCGCGCATGAAACGCTGTTCGGCTCGGTGGTCCGGGCGATCGAGGTGCAGTTCGGCCTCGCGCCGCGCGACGTGCTGGTGACCGCGCCGAGCCCGCTGCAGCACGGGGTGATCGTGCAGATCGTGGTGCACAATCCGGTTCTCGCGGCGCATCTGTGGCGCTATGTCGAGCATATCGCGGCGCTGTCGGTGGCGATCGCGCTGCTGACGGGGCTGATGGTCTATCTGGTGCTCAACCGGATCCTGGTGCTGCCGATGCGGCGCCTGACCGAGAGCATCGCCCGTTTCCGCGAGGACCCGGAGCATGCGATGCCGCTGGCCGTGGCCGCGGGCGAACCGCTCAGGGGCGATGAAATCGCCATCGCCGCGCGTGAGCTCGCGACGATGCAGACCGAGCTGCGCGCGGCGCTGTGGCGCAATGCGCGGCTGGCGGCGCTGGGCACGGCGGTGGCGAAGATCAGCCACGATCTGCGAAACATTCTCTCGACCGCGCTGCTCGTCGCCGACCGGCTTTCGGGCAGCGCCGATCCCGCGATCCGCAGCGGGGCGGCGACGCTGGTCGATGCGGTCGAGCGGGCGACGGACCTCGTCACCCATACGCTCGGCTTCGCCCGCGAGGGGCCGCCGCCGCTGCTGCGGGCGGCATGTCCGCTCGCGGCGCTGGTGGGCGAGGTGGCGGGGCAGACGCGCCTGCTGCACGAGGGGCTCGCGATCGAGATCGACGTGCCGGAGGATATCGCGCCGATGCTCGACCGCACGCAGATCCAGCGCGCGCTGCTCAACCTCATGCGCAATGCCGCCGAGGCGGGGGCCGCGCGGGTCGTCGTCGTCGGCCGCATCGAGGCCGGGCAGTTGCTGATCGAGATCGGCGATGACGGGCCGGGCCTGCCGGAGCGGGCGCGGGCCAATCTGTTCCGCCCGTTTACCGGCTCCGCCCGCAGCGGCGGGACCGGGCTTGGACTGGCCATCGCGCGCGATCTGGTCCGCGCGCATGGCGGCGAGCTGTCGCTGGTGGCGACCAGCGACCTGGGCACCCTGTTCCGTCTCGCGATCCCGCTCGAGCCGGCCTGATCGCGGCGCGTCGGCTCACCCGGTCAGATGACTCTATCTGCTCGGATGATGCTCTAGAAATGGACGGGCGGGAAGCTGCGCACCAGGCTGCCGGCGACGAGTTGCCAGCCATTCACCAGCACGAAGAAGATGATCTTGAACGGCATGGAAACCGCGGTGGGCGGCAGCATCATCATGCCGAGGCTCATCAGGATCGATGAGATCACGATGTCGATGACCATGAAGGGCAGGAAGATCATGAAGCCCATCTCGAAGCCGCGGCGCAGCTCGCCGACGACGAAGCCGGGGATCAGCACGCGCCAGGGCACGTCCTGCATGTTCGCCGGGGGTTTCACATGGGCGAGGGAGAGGAAGACCCGGATGTCGGCCGGGCGGGCATTGTCGGCCAGGAAGGTGTGGAACGGCGCGGCTGCCAGTTTCAGCCCCTCGATCGTGCCGACATCGCCCTGTGTCATTGGCAGGAGGCCGACATGCCAGGATTGGGCGAAGACCGGCGCCATCACGAAATAGGTCAGGAAGAGGGCGAGGCCGATCAGCACCGAGGTCGGCGGTGTGGTTTGCGTGCCGAGCGCGGTGCGCAGCAGGCTCAGGACGATGATAATCCGCGTGAAGGCGGTCAGCATCACCAGCAGGCTCGGCGCGAGCGAGAGGATCCCGATGAGCAGGATGAGCTGCACGAGCTTCGCGGTTTCGGGCGCGCTGCCGGAGCCGAGATGGAAATCGACCGATTGCGCGCTTGCGACATGCGGGAAGACCAGCAGCGCGAGGCCGACTCCGGCCAGCGACAGCAGGGCGAGGCGGAGGAGGCGCTGCATCATGGCGCGGGGCTGCCGGGCTCGGAGGAGGGGATGAGCTGGAACTGGTCGGTCCTCGGGCCGTTCAGTACCGCGAAGCGATGCCCGCCGAGGGTGACGATCGAGAGGGTCGTGCCGCGGCCCACACGGCAGGACAGGGTCTGGCCCGGCATGCCCCAGGACGCAGCGAGGCCGGCGAGCGCCGGGCCGGAGCGCAGCTTGCGCAGGAAGAAGGCGGCAATCGCGATCAGGAGCAGAACCGCCCCGAGCGCCATGACCACGCTGCCGATTTGTGCCATGCTCATCGCATGAAGGTCTCCGGATCCGATCGACCGGTTCGTCGCCTCGCCGAATTGGGAGGGGATGCGGTCTTGGCGGTGACATGACGGTAAAAAAGTTAATTTAATATTGATTTTAGGATCTTTGCGTCCGGGAAATAAAAAAATTACCGGCGCGTTTCCTTGACTGTTCGTTAAGCTTTGGCTGGCATTTTTCCGTTCGGGTTTCGGAGGGCAAAATGACCTTGAATCTACTCGGCCTTGCGGCCGACCGGCTGATGTATCTGGCACAGTCGCAATCCGTTCTGGCGGGCAATATCGCCAATACCGATACGCCAGGCTATGTGCCGAAGGCGCCGGTTGCCTTTTCGAACGTGCTGAACGGGAGCGGTAACCTGGCGATGGTCACGACCAGCGCCAATGACATCGCGCCATCGTCCAGCCAGTCCTTTTCCACCAGGGTCTCGACGGTTGCGGCGAAATCGCCGGACGGCAACGGCGTCTCGCTCGAAAGCCAGCTTGCGGCGATCGCCGGAAACCAGATCAACCAGCAATATGCAGTGAACATCTACAAGACCTACCTTGGAATGTTCGCGACTGCACTTGGCCCCAACCCGTAATCGGGGAATATCAGCATGAAATTCGGTACCACGCTGGACATTTCGGCGGCGGCTCTCTCCGCGCAGAATTCCCGCCTGCAGGTGATCGCGCAGAACCTCGCGAACGCCGACAGCACCAGCTCCACCCCTGGCGGCAACCCGTATCAGCGCAAGACGATCGCGTTTCAGGACGTCTATAGCCAGGCAGCCGGGACCAACGTCGTCCAGGTTGCCGCGATCAGCCGGGACAAGGCGCCGTTCCCGATGAAATACGATCCGTCCAACCCCGCGGCGAACGCGCAGGGCTACGTCAAGATGCCCAACGTCAACAGTCTCGTGGAGCTCATGGACATGCAGCAGGCGCAGCGGTCGTATGACGCCAATCTCTCGGTGATGAACGCGACGCGCGGCATGATGACCCGCACCCTGGGCCTGATCTGATGTCGGGCACCATCAGCGGGCTGGTCAGCCCCTCCAGCGCCCTTTCGGCCTATGGGCGCGTTGCCGGGCCGTCCTCGTCGGCCGGGCCGAGCTTCGGCGATTTTGTCTCCAATGTCGTGACCAGCGCCGTCCATCAAAGCGCCTCGACCGAACAGGCGGCAAATGCGGGGCTGCTGGGCAATGGCGATCTCACCCATGTCGTCGCCTCGGTGGCGCAGGCGCAGGTCGCGCTGCAGACCACCGTCGCGATCCGCGACCGGCTGATCACGGCGTATCAGTCGATCATGAACATGCCCATCTGACCATGCAGGCATCGCACCAGCGCGCGCGCCGGCCCGCCCCCGATGCCGGGCCGTGCCTGTGTCGCGCGGCACGCCGGAGGTGCCCGTGCAGGGCATGACCGATCCGGCGGTGATCACCACGCTGCACGCGGCGCTGGTGGTCGCGGCGAAACTCTCGGCGCCGCCTTTGCTGGCCTCGCTGGTTTCGGGCGTCGTCATCTCGCTGTTGCAGGCGGTGACCCAGATCAACGAGGCGACGATTTCGTTCCTGCCGAAGATCGCCGCCGTGGTCGGCACGCTGATGATCATGGGCGGGTTCCTGTTCAGCACGCTTGCGGCGTTCGCCCACCAGATCTTCAGCGCCATGATCCACGTGGGCTAGCGATGTTTCCGCATGACCTCGCCGACCTGATTTATGGCCCGCTGCTGGCGCTGATGCGGATTTCGAGCCTGGTGATGGCGGTGCCGTTCATGGGTGCCGGCTTCGCGCCGGCGCAGTTGCGCATCGGGCTGTCGGTGGCGCTGACCGCGATCATCGTTCCGCTGATCGGCGGCGCGATGCCGCATCTGCCGGCGTCGATTCTCGTCTTCGCGGTCGAGATCCTGCGGGAGGTCGTCATCGGCCTGTCGCTCGGCTGGCTGACCGGCGTGATCCTGCTGAGCTTGCCCGTCGCCGGGCAGATCATTTCCTACCAGATCGGCCTGTCGAGCGTGCTGCTGCCGAATTCGACGATCGGGCCGAACAGCACGCTCGTCGCCAACGCGATGGGATTGCTGCTGCCCGCGCTCGTCTTTGCCAGCGGTCTGTTCCTGCTGCCGGTGCTGGCGATCGTCCGTTCGTTCCGCACCCTGCCGCTGCCGGCCGGGATCGGCGATGCGCACCTGCCGTCGGCCGGCGTGCTGCTGGAATTCGCGGTGAAGGCGGTTTCGGCGGAATTCGTCACCGCGCTGCATCTCGCGGCGCCGTTTCTCTTCATCGGCATTGTCTGGCAGGCGGGGCTCGGCCTGATGTCGAAGGCGGCGCCGAATATCCAGATCTTCTTCATCGCAGCACCGCTGCAACTGCTCGGCGGCACGGCGCTGCTTGCCTTTCTCGCCTCGCCGATGATCTCGGTCTGGCATGACGCGACGCTGCCGATGCTGCAGGCCTATGCGAGCTGGTAGGCGCGCCGGCCGGGGGCGGTGGCGCGTGAGGTCATCCGGCGATGGATGAAGACAAGGAAAGTAAAACCGAAGCCGCCACGCCGATCCGGCTGTCAAAGGCGCTCGACGGTCATGGCCAGGGAACGTCGCGCGAGGTGGCTTCCCTCGCGGGCCTCGTGGTGGCGTTCGCCTTCACCAGCAGCCGGCTGCCAGACTCGGCCGATCATCTGGTGACGGTTCTCGCCTCGCTGTTCACCCGTGCCGCGACGATGGATGCCGGCGCTTCGCTCGGGCGGGCGACATCGGATGTGGCGATGGCGGCGGCGGGCATCGTGCTGCCGCTCGCCGCGACGATGGTGCTGGCGGCGGCGATCGTCACGCTGTTTCAGACCGGACTGCGGCTGAACACCTCGGCACTCGGGCTGAGCTTCGCGCGGCTGAACCCGATGACCGGGCTGACCCGGATGTTCGGCGCCCAGAGCCTCGGGTTCTCGGCGCAGACCATCCTCAAGCTCGTCGCGATCGGCGTTGCGCTCTACATCGTCATGGTCGATCGGCTGCGCGGGATCGAGACGCTGCTGGTCGGCTCGGACATGACCCTGGTCAGGGCGATTTTCGGCTCGATCGTGGCGATGCTCGGGGCTGTCGTCGTCATCCAGGCGATTGCCGGCGGGATCGATTTCGTCCTCACGCGGCGGCGCTTTGCCGATTCGGTGAAGATGACGCAACAGGAAATCAAGGACGAGCAAAAGGAGATGGAGGGCGATCCGCGCATCAAGGCGCGGATCAAGGCGGCGCAGAACGCGCTGGCCAAGCGGAGCCTGCAGGCGGCGATGGCGCGGGCGGCCGTGGTCGTCACCAATCCGACGCATTATGCCGTCGCCCTCGAATATCAGCCGGGGCAGGCCGAGGCGCCGAAGATCGTCGCCAAGGGGGTGGACGAGCAGGCCGCGCGCATCCGCGATCTTGCGCGCGACGCGCGGATTCCGATCGTGCCGAACCCGCCTCTCGCGCGCGCGCTGTTCCAGCAGGAGCTGGAATCCGAAATTCTGCCCGAGCATTACCGGACGGTCGCCGAGATCATCGCCTATATCTGGCGCCTCGCGGAGAAGCAGACGCAGCGTATCTGAGCGCCTCGGGACCTGGCGCGTGTCGGGCCGTAGGCGGTGGCCGACGGGAGCGGGATCAGCCGCGGCGGGCGTTGATCTCGAGGATGGCCAGCAGGGCTTCCGCCCGGGCGGAATCGGTTTTTGCTTCCAGCAGCGCCTGCTTTTCCGCCGGGCTGAAGGGGCAGGCCATGCAGAGCGTCACGATCAGGGCCTCGTCGGAAATCTCCTCGATCGCGTCCCAGTTCGCATCGATGCCGGTTGCCTCGAAATAGTGGCGCAGCGCCTCGACCAGCATGGCGCGGGTGACCGGCGCCTCGTCTCCTACTGGGTTGCCGGAGAGGGGATCGACATCGTCGCGGAAGGCCGAGACGTCGCCCTGGACGCGCCGGTAGCCGCGGCGCATCTCGGCTTCCTCGACGACCTCGAAGCGCATCAGCCCGGTGAGGGTGATGAGGTAGCGGCCGTCCTCGGTCTCGCTGAAGGCGGTGATCCGGCCGAGGCAGCCGATGCGGTGGAGGGCCGGGCCGCTGTCGGTGCGCGGCACATCCGGCAGGGGCTGGATCATGCCGAACAGGCGGCCGGCGCCCATCGCGTCGTCCACCATCGCGAGGTAGCGCGGCTCGAAGATGTTGAGCGGCAGCCGCCCGCCGGGAAACAGCACGGCGCCGGTGAGGGGAAACACCGGAAAGACCTCCGGGACCCCTTCCAGCCGCGCGTGTGCGCCTGACATGCCGAACAGCGAACTCAACTGAACAACAGTGCGGAAAGCTTCCGCCGGGCGGCCATCGTGTCGGCGTCGTCCACACCCCAGGCGTCGAAGAACTTGAGGAGTTGCAGCCGCGCGGCATCGTCGTTCCAGCCACGCTGGCGGCGCATGATGTCGAGCAGGGCCTCGGCGGCCTCGGTGCGGTTGCCGGTCGCGTTCAGCGCGACCGCGAGCGCGAGGCGGGCCGCGTGATCGTTTTCGTTCGAAGCGAGCTTCTGTTGCAGCTCGGCCAGTTGCCGGGCTGCGGCGCGGCCCTCCTGCGCCACCGACAGCGCCGTTTTCGCCGCGGCGATTTCGGCGTGATCGGCGAGGGCTGGCGGGATTTCGGCGAGGATGGCAGCAGCACGGTCGTCCGCGCCGAGGGCGATCAGGGCGCGAACCAGGCCGGCCCAGGCCTCGGGGCGGTTTTCATCCTCATCGAGGGCGGCGCCGAAGAGCGCCGCGGCCTCCTCGGCCCGGTTTTGCTCCATGGCCGCGCGGGCCTGGGCGATCAGGTCCGCCGAGGGGGCGGAGGAGCCGGCGAGCTTGAGCAGGGCGTCGACGAAGCGGCGCACCTCGCTTTCCGGCAGCGCGCCCTGGAACAGGTCGGCGATCTGCCCCTGCCAGAAGGCGGCGACGGTGGGGACCGATTGCAGCGGCAGGCCGAGGCTGGCGAGTTGCTGGACGAGGGCGCGGTTCTCGTCGATGTCGATCTTGACCAGGCGGATGCGCCCGCCATAGGCGCGCACCACTTTTTCGAGCGTCGGCGTCAGGGTCTTGCAGGGGCCGCACCAGGTTGCCCAGAAATCGACCAGCACCGGCACCTTGCGCGATGCTTCGACGACATCGGCCATGAAGCTGGCCTGGCTGCCTTCGATGATCTGGGCGTCGGCGCCAATGGGGCGCTGCGCGTCGGAGTCTGTCAGATGGTCCATGGTCATGATCCGTTTCTATGTCTTCATAGATGATAGACAACGGCGCGGGTGCAAGCCAGTCGGACGCATGGATGGGTCGAGCCGGTCGCGGAAGCGGCGCGGAATGGCGCGCGCGGCGGGTCTGACCCGAGCTGTACGACCTTGGGTTACGGCGCGGCGCGGCTCAGGCCGGCGGCGTCGAGCGCCTTGAGATAGGCGGCCCAGCGCTGGGCGTGCTCGCGGCCGAGCCGGTGCAGGTAGTCCCACGAATAGATGCCGGTGGAATGGCCGTCATCGAAGGTGATCCGCACGGCGTAGTTGCCGTTCGGCTCCAGCTTGGCGATGCCGACGCCCTGCTTGCCGGCGACGAGCTGGCGCTCGGCCGGGCTGTGGCCCTGAACCTCGGCGCTCGGGCTCTCGACGCGGAGATATTCGGCATCGAGCGCGAAATGCGCGCCATCGGCGAAGCTGATCTCGAGGATCCGCTCGGCGCGGCGCAGGCGCAGCTCGGTGGGTTCGGGCGCGGTCATGGCTCGATCTGGCGGGCTTCGTCGACCAGCATGATCGGGATGCCGTCGCGGACCGGAAAGGCGAGGCCGGCGGTGGGGCTGATCAGCTCGGCGGCCTCGCGGTCGTAGATCAGCTTGCCCTTGGTCAGCGGGCAGACCAGCACTTCGAGAAGGCGAGGGTCGATCGGCGCGGTGTCGGCCATGAGGGCATCCCCTGGATATGGACCTGAAGGGGCGGGAGATGGCGGACCCGAAGAGACTCGAACTCCTAACCCCCAGATTCGTAGTCTGGTGCTCTATCCAGTTGAGCTACGGGTCCGCCGTGGGAGGCGCATTAGCGGATCGGCGGCGATCCCGCAACCCCATGGGACGGTTGTGCGCGCCGCATGACATGGCGGCGGGGCGGAAATCCGGTTTCGCGGCGGGGCGGGGCGTGCTAAGCCGCCGCAATGAGCGAGACAAGGACATTGGTGGTCGGCGCCGATCATGCCGGCTTCGAGCTGAAGGACCGGCTGGCGGACGCCGCGCGCAAGGCGGGGTGGGACGTGGTCGATTGCGGCACCAATTCGCCGGCGAGCGTCGATTATCCCGACATTGCCCATGCGGTGAGCGCGCGTGTCGAGGCCGGGGCGGCCCGGTTCGGGCTGCTCGTCTGCGGGTCGGGGATCGGGATGGCGATCGCGGCGAACCGGCATGCAGGCGTGCGCTGCGCCCAGGCCCACACCGCGACGGAGGCGCGCCTTTCGCGCCAGCACAACGATGCCAATATCCTTGCCCTGGGCGCGCGGCTGACCGGCGAAGTGGTCGCGCTCGAAGCCCTCGACGCGTTTCTGACCACCGAGTTCGAAGGCGGCCGTCACCAGAACAGGGTCGCCAAACTCAATCCGGAGCCGAAAGCATGAACGAGCAGAGCCCGATTGCGAACATCTCGCGCTTCTTCAACACCTCGCTGGCCGAGACCGATCCCGATCTCGCCGCCGCGATCGGGCGCGAGCTTGCCCGCCAGCAGGACGGCATCGAGCTGATCGCCTCCGAAAACATCGTCTCCCGCGCGGTGCTCGAAGCGCAGGGATCGGTGCTGACCAACAAATACGCCGAGGGCTATCCGGGCAAGCGCTATTATGGCGGCTGCTCTGCGGTGGACGTTGCCGAGGAGCTGGCGATCGAGCGGGCGAAGCAGCTGTTCGGCTGCACCTATGCCAATGTCCAGCCGCATTCGGGCGCGCAGGCGAACCAGGCGGTGTTCCTCGCGCTGCTGAACGCGGGCGACACGATCCTCGGCATGAGCCTCGCCGCCGGCGGGCATCTGACCCATGGCGCGGCGCCGAACCTGTCGGGCAAGTGGTTCAACGCCGTGCAGTACGGCGTCAAGCGCGAGGATGGCACGCTCGACTACGAGGAGCTGGAGCGTCTGGCCCGCGAGCACCGGCCGAAGCTGATCATCGCCGGCGGTTCGGCCTATCCGCGGTTCATCGATTTCGCCCGCATCCGCAAGGTGGCGGACGAGGTGGGCGCGTATTTCCTGGTCGACATGGCGCATTTCGCCGGGCTGGTCGCCGCGGGGATCTTCCCCTCGCCGGTGCCGCACGCGCACGTGGTGACCACGACGACGCACAAGACCCTGCGCGGGCCGCGCGGCGGCATGATCCTGTCGAACGACTCGGAGCTGGGCAAGAAGCTGAATTCGGCGGTGTTCCCCGGCTTGCAGGGCGGGCCGCTGATGCATGTCATCGCGGCGAAGGCGGTGGCGTTCGGCGAGGCGCTGCGCCCGGAATTCCGCGCCTATCAGAAGGCGCTGGCGGAGAATGCGCGGGTGCTGTCGGAAACGCTGGTCGAGGGTGGGCTCGACATCGTCACCGGCGGCACCGACTGCCATCTCGTGCTGGTCGACCTGCGGCCGAAGAACGTGACGGGCAAGGCGGCCGAGGCGACGCTGGAGCGGGCGCACATGACCGCCAACAAGAACGCGATCCCGTTCGACCCGGCCAAGCCGGCGGTGACCTCGGGCATTCGCCTCGGCACGCCGGCGGCGACGACGCGCGGGTTCGGAACCGAGGAGTTCCGCATGGTCGGCCGGTTCATCGTCGAGGTGCTGGACGGGCTTTCGGCCTCCAACGATGGCACGAACGATGCGGTCGAGGCGGCGGTCGGCGCCAAGGTGCTGGATCTCTGCGCCCGGTTCCCGATCTACCGGTGAATGCGCGGTGCGCTGCCCGTTCTGCGGTGAAGCCGACACCCAGGTGAAGGACAGCCGGCCGGCGGAAGATGGCACCGCCATCCGCCGCCGGCGCTTCTGCCCGCAATGCAGCCAGCGCTTCACCACCGTCGAGCGGGTGCAGCTGCGCGAGCTGGTGGTGATCAAGGCGGACCAGCGGCGGGTCGGCTTCGACCGCGACAAGCTCGCCCGCTCGATCCGCACCGCGCTGCGCAAGCGGCCGGTGGATGACGAGCGGATCGAGCGGATCGTCAATGGCATCGTCCGCAAGCTCGAAGCCTCGGGCGAGGCGGAAATTCCCTCGAGCGAGATCGGCGAGCTGGTGATGGACACGCTGAAGGAGGTCGACGCGGTGGCGTATGTGCGCTTCGCCTCGGTCTATCGCGATTTCCGCGAGACCAAGGATTTCAAGGCGTTCCTTGGCACGATGGACCAGCCGAAATAGGCATGGACGATCTGGCCCCGATGCGCTCCGCCCTCGCGCTGGCCCGGCGCGGCCTGGGCGAGACGGCGCCGAACCCGAGCGTCGGCTGCGTCATCCTGCGCGACGGATCGGTGGTCGGGCGCGGCCGTACGGCGCCGGGCGGGCGGCCGCACGCGGAAACCGAGGCGCTCGCCATGGCCGGGGACGCGGCGCGGGGGGCGACCGCCTGTGTCACGCTCGAACCCTGCGCCCATCATGGCCGGACCCCGCCTTGCGCGGATGCGCTGATCGCGGCGGGGATCGCGCGCGTCGTCATCGCCATGGCCGATCCCGATCCGCGGACCGATGGGGCGGGGATCGCGCGGCTGCGCGCCGCGGGGATCGAGGTGGTCGAGGGTGTCGGGGCGGCGGAGGCGGCGGAGATCAATGCAGGCTTCATCCTGCGCGTGCGCGCCGGGCGGCCGCTGGTGACGCTCAAGCTCGCGACCTCGCTCGACGGGCAGATCGCCACCCGGACCGGGGCGAGCCAGTGGATCACCGGGGCGGCGGCGCGCCAGTTTGGCCACGCGCTGCGGGGGATGCATGACGCGGTGATGGTCGGGGTGGGAACGGTGCTCGCCGACGACCCCGAACTGACCTGCCGGATCGAGGGATTTCGGACGACCCCGCTGGTGCGGGTGATCGTGGATTCGCATCTGCGGATCCCGCTCGATGGCCGGCTGGTGCGCGGGGCGGCGCGCGATCCGCTGTGGATCGTGCATCGCGACGGTGCCGATCCGGCGCGGCGGGCGGCGCTGCTGGCGCTGGGTGTGCGGCTGTTCGAGGTGCCGGCGGCGACGGTCGGCGTCGATCTCGGGGCGGCCCTCGCCGCGCTGGGGGGGGCGGGGTTGACCCGGGTGCTGGCCGAGGGCGGCGGCACTCTTGCGGCCGCGCTGATCCGCGCCGATCTGGTGGACCGGCTGGAATGGTTCACCGCACCGATCGTGATCGGCGATGACGGGCTTGGCGCGGTGGCGGGGTACGGCATCGAGACGCCGGCGGCGGCGGCGCGGTTCGCGCGCGTGGGCGAAACGGATTGCGGCGGCGACCGCCGCGCGCGCTATCGGAGGGACTGAGCGATGTTCACCGGGATCATCACCGGGGTCGGCGCGGTGCGCGAGCTGCGGCCGGGCGGGGCCGCGACGGACACGCGGCTCGTGATCGGCGTGCCGGCGGATAACCCCGCCTGGGCGGGGATCGGCGAGGTGGCGCTCGGCGCGTCGATCGCGTGTTCGGGCTGCTGCCTGACCGTGATCGAGCGGGGGGCGGACTGGTTCGCCGTCGAGGTTTCGGGGGAGACGCTGTCGAAGACGACGCTCGGCACCTGGCGGGCGGGGACGGCGGTCAATCTCGAACGGGCGCTGCGGATGGGCGACGAGCTTGGCGGGCATGTCGTCTCCGGCCATGTCGACGGGCTGGGCGAGGTGGTCTCGACGCAACCGGAGGGCGGCTCGACAAGGTGGCGCTTCCGGGTGCCGCGCGACCTCGCCCGCTTCATCGCGCCGAAGGGCAGCGTTGCGGTCAATGGCGTGTCGCTCACGGTCAACGAGGTTGACGGGGCGGAATTCGGGGTGAACATCATCCCGCACACGGAAACGCATACCAGCTTCGCCACCCTGGCGGTGGGCGATGCGGTGAATATCGAAATCGACATGCTGGCGCGCTACGTGGCGCGGCTGGCGGAGGCAGGCTGATGGACCATCTGAAGAGCGCGTCGTTGCAGGAATATCTCGCCTCGGCCGAGGAGATCATCGAGGAGGCGCGGGCGGGGCGCATGTTCATCCTGGTGGATGACGAGGACCGCGAGAACGAGGGCGACCTCGTGATCCCGGCGCAGTTCGCCACACCGGATGCGGTGAATTTCATGGCCCGGCACGCGCGGGGGCTGATCTGCCTCGCGCTGACGCGGGCGCGGTGCGAGACGCTGGGGCTCAAGCTCATGGCGCAGTCCAACGGGTCGCGGCACGAGACCGCCTTCACCGTCTCGATCGAGGCGCGCGAGGGGGTGACGACGGGGATTTCCGCCGCCGACCGGGCGCGGACCGTCGCGGTCGCGATCAACCCGGAATGCGGGGCGGCGGATATCGTCACGCCGGGGCACATCTTCCCGCTGATGGCGCGCGACGGCGGCACGCTGGTGCGCACCGGGCATACCGAGGCGGCGGTGGATATCGCGCGGCTCGCCGGGCTGACGCCGGCCGGGGTGATCTGCGAGATCATGAACGATGACGGGACGATGGCGCGGCTGCCGGACCTCGTCTCCTTCGCGCAGTATCACAATCTCAAGCTCGGCACGATCGCCGACCTGATCGCCTATCGGCGGCGGATGGAGAAGCTGGTGCGGCGCGCGGGCGACGGGCTGATCACCGATGGCGCCGGGCAGCAATGGCGCAGCGTGGTCTATGAGAACACGATCGACCGGGTCGAGCATGTGGCCCTCGTCAAGGGCGATATCGCCGCCGACGAGCCGGTGCTGGTGCGGATGCACGCGGTCAGCACCATCGATGACATCCTGGGCGGCGACCATATCCGCGATCTCCGGCGGGCGATGGCGCAGATCGCGCAGTCCGGCCGGGGGGTCGTCGTGCTGATCCGCGAGGCGCGGCCGGATGCGGTGTCGTTGCGGTTGCAGCAGATCGTCGGCGGGGCGCGCACCGGGGCAGTGCTGCGCGACTATGGCGTGGGCGCGCAGATCCTCGCCGATCTCGGCGTGCGCGACATGGTCCTGCTGTCCAACCACAAGCGCGCCGTGGTCGGGCTTGAGGGGTATGGGCTGAACATCGTCGAACAACTGCCGATTGAGGAGCCCGCAAGATCATGAGCACCGCCGATGCCCCCGAAGCCGAGGTGCCCGATCTGCCGGGCCCGGCGCCGCGAATCCTGCTGATCCGCGCTCCTTATTATCGCAAAATCGTCGACGGGATGACCGAGGCGGCGATGATGCTGCTCGGCCGCGTCAATGCGACGGTCGAGACGGTGGACGTCGCCGGGGCGTTCGAGCTGCCGCAGGCGCTGGCCATAGCACTGCGCGGGCGGGTGCGGTTCGACGGGTTCGTGGCGCTTGGCTGCGTCGTGCGCGGGGAGACCGATCATTACCAGTTCATCTGCGATTCGGCGATGAACGGGCTGATGCAGGTGGCGGTCGACCATGCGGCACCGCTCGGGACGGCGCTGCTCACCGTCGATACGCTCGCGCAGGCGGCGGCGCGCTCGGCCGAGACGGGGTCGAACAAGGGGGCGGAGGCGGCCTCGGCCTGCCTGAAGCAGATCGCGCTCGCGCGGCGGATGGGCCTGGCATGAAGCCGGCCGGGAAAAGCGCGCGGCCGCGCACCCTGGCACGGGCCGCCGCGGTGCAGGCGCTCTATCAGTGCGAGCATGCCGGCGAGACGGCGGAGACGGTGATCGACCAGTTCGTCCGCCACCGCTTCGGGCGGATGGCCGGGCTGCTCGGCGCCGAGGAGAGCGAGGTGGCGCCGCCGGACGTGCCGCTGTTCTCGCGCATCGTCCGCACCGCGACGGCGCAGCAGGACATGGTCGATCCGCTGATTGCCGGCGTGCTGCCGGAGGCCTGGCCGATGCAGCGGCTCGACCCGGTGCTGCGGGCGCTGCTGCGCGCCGCCGGTGCGGAGCTGTGGATGACCGATGGGCCGCCGGCGCGCGTCGTCATCAACGAGTATCTCGACGTGGCGCACGGGTTTCTCGAAGGCGAGGCGGTGCAGATGGGCAATGCCGTGCTCGACCGGATTGCCCGCACGCTGCGGGAGGGCGAGTTCGCCGGCGAGGCGCGGGCGTGAGGTGAGCGGCGAGTTCGACCGCATCGCCCGGTATTTCGCGCCGCTCGCCGCGGCCGAGGGGCTGGGCCTTGCGGACGACGCGGCAGTGTGGACGCCGCCCGCCGGGCGGCAGGCCGTGCTGACGGTCGACCAGATGATCGAGGGCGTGCATTTCCTGCCCGACGATCCGCCCGATCTCGTCGCCCGCAAGCTGATGCGCCGCAACCTCTCCGACCTCGCCGCGATGGGGGCGCGGCCGGAGGGCTATCTGCTCGCCACGGCATTGCGGGCGGACACGCCGGAGGCCTGGCTCGCCGGGTTCGCCGCCGGGCTCGCCGCCGACCAGGCGGCGTTCGGCGCCCCGCTCTGGGGCGGCGACAGTTCCTCCACCCCCGGCCCGGTGACGACGGCGATCACCATGATTGGCAGTCTCGAACCCGGAACCGCGCTGCGGCGCGGCGGCGCGCGGCCGGGCGAGGCGATTTTCGTCACCGGCACGATCGGCGATGCGGTGCTCGGGCTGCAGGCGGCGCGCGGCGAGATCGGCGATCCGACGGGGGGGTTGCGGGCCCGCCGGCTGCTGCCCACGCCGCGCACCGGCCTGGCGCTGGCCCGGATCGCGACCGCCGCGATCGATGTCTCGGACGGGCTGGTGCAGGATCTCGGCCATGTGTGCAGGGCGTCGGGCTGTGGCGCGGTGATCGAGGCGGGGCTGGTGCCGCTGTCGGACGCGGCGCGGGCGGCGGGGCCGGGCTGGCGGGCGACGATCCTGACCGGGGGGGATGATTACGAATTGCTGATCGCCGCCCCGGCCGGGCTTCAGGCGGCGCTGGAGGCGGCCTGTGCGGACGTGCGGCTGACGCGGATCGGCCGGTTCGTGGCGGGGAAGCCGGAGGTGGTTGTGGTGGACGAGGACGGAAGGCCGGTCCCGCTCGGGCGGGAAGGCTGGCAGCATTTCCAGAGCATCATCCGATCAGATGGCTCCATCTGATCGGATAAAGATGCTCGGTTTGTCAGTATGCTAGAGCATCATCCGATCAGATGGGTCGGGTGTAGTGCTCAAGGTCAGGCCGGCGGGGCCTTGAAGGCGACGTCGCGCTTCAGGGAGAAGGGATCGCTCGGGTTGCGCTGCTCGAGGATGTCCTGCATCCGCAATTCGACCGTGCCGAGGATTTTCGGGTGGGTCAGGCAGTAGAAGCGGTTCTCCTCGATGCAGTCGAAGGTGCGGGCGGCGACATCGGCGGCGCCGAGGCGGCCCGAGGTCACGGCCTTGCGGGTCTGTTCATGGGCGAGTTGCTGGCTCGCGGTCGGCGGGGCGTCGTTGGCGAGTTCGGCCGGGCGGTTGCGCGACGCGTCCTTGATGCCGGTATCGACGAAGGCGGGGCAGAGCACGGTGACGCCGAGTTTGGCGCCGGCGATCCGCAGGTCCTGGAACAGGGTTTCCGACAATGCGACGACGCCGTGCTTGGAGACGTTGTAGACGCCCATCGTCTGGGCGGAGACCAGCCCGGCGACCGAGGCGGTGTTGACGATGTGGCCTTCCTCGCCATTCGCGATCATGCGGGGGACGAAGCAGCGCACGCCGTGGATCACGCCCCAGAGATTGACGCCGAGCACCCATTGCCAGTCGCGCACCGAGTGCTCCCAGAGCAGCCCGCCGCCGCCGACGCCGGCATTGTTGAACAACAAATGGGCGTTGCCGTAGCGCGCGAAGACGGTATCGGCGAACCGTTCCATCGCTTCGGCGTCGCTGACATCGAGGCGTTCGGTGAGCACCTCGGCGCCGGCGGCGCGCAGTTCGGCTTCGGTGGCCTCCAGCGCGTCGGCCTGGATGTCGGCCAGCGCGAGGCGCATGAAGCGGGAGGCGGCGATGCGGGCGAATTCGCGGCCGAAGCCGCTGCCCGCGCCGGTGATGACGGCAACCCGGTTGTTGAACTCTTTCATGGCAGGATCACGATCTTTCCGGTGACGCGGCGCGCCGCCATGTCGCGCAGGGCGTCGGCCGTCTCCTCCAGCGTGTAGGTTTTCGACACCAGCGGGCGGATCTCGCCGCGCGCCAGCATGGCGAACAGGTCTTCCATCATCCGGATCTGGTTCCCGGGTTCGCGGCGAGCGAACTCGCCCCAGAACACGCCGACCAGCGACGCGCCCTTGAGCAGCGGCAGGTTGAGCGGCAGGGACGGGATGGTGCCCTCGGCGAAGCCGATCACCAGATAGCGGCCGCGCCAGGCGATCGAGCGGAAGGCGGGCTCGGCGAGGCTGCCGCCGACGGGGTCGAAGATGACGTCCGGCCCCTTGCCGCCGGTATGCTCGCGGATCGCGGCGCGGAGGTCTTCGGTGGCGTAGTTGATCGTGGCGTCGGCGCCGTGGGCGCGGCAGAGTTCGAGCTTTGCCTCGGACGAGGCGGCGGCGATCACCCTCGCACCCTTGGCCTTGGCGATGTCGACCGCGGCGAGGCCGACGCCGCCGGCGGCACCGAGCACGAGGATCGTCTCGCCCGGCTTGATCTCCCCGCGATCGACCACGGCGTGGTGCGAGGTGCCGAAGGCGAGCAGCAGCCCGGCGGCGACCTCGAAGGAGACATTGTCAGGCACGGGCACGCAGCGATGCGCGTCGAGCGCGATCTTTTCCGCAAATCCGCCGGTCGAGCAGAGGGCGAGGACACGGTCGCCCGGCTTGTAGCCGGTGACGCCCTCGCCGACCGCCTCGATCTCCCCGGCGATTTCGGCGCCGGGGGTGAAGGGCAGTTCGGGCTGCACCTGGTACTTCTTCTGGATGATCAGCACGTCGGGGAAATTCACCCCGGCGGCATGCACCCGGATCAGCACCTCGCCCGCCTGCGGGACGGGATCGGGCAGGTCGCGCAGGAGAAGCGTCTCCGGCCCGCCCCACGCCTCGCAGCGGATCGCGCGCATCAGGCCTGGCCCGGTTCCGACAGCCCGTCCGCGATCAGCACGTTCGGGTAGCCGCCAGTGCGCGCGGGGTCGGTGTTGCGGTAGCGGCGGTGTTCGAGCCGGGCGAGCTGGTCGCGATGCACTTCGTCCGGTCCGTCGGCGAGGCGCAGCGTGCGCTGGTGCGCATAGGCCGAGGAGAGCCAGGTGTCGGCGACGCCGCCGCCGCCGAAGGCCTGGATCGCCCAGTCGATCACCTTGCAGGCGACGTTGGGGGCGACGACCTTGATCATCGCGATCTCGGCGCGGGCTTCCTTGTTGCCCACCGTGTCCATCATCTGCGCGGCCTTGAGGGTGAGCAGGCGGGCCTGGTCGATCATGATGCGGCTTTCGGCGATGCGCTCGCGCCAGACGCTCTGCTCGATGACCGGCTTGCCGAAGGCGTTGCGGCTTTCGAGGCGGCGGACCATGCGCTCCAGCGCGCGCTCGGCGGCACCGATCGAGCGCATGCAGTGATGGATGCGTCCCGGCCCGAGGCGGCCTTGCGCGATCTCGAAGCCGCGGCCCTCGCCGAGCAGCATGTTGGTGGCGGGCACCCGCACCTTGTCGAAGATCATCTCGGCATGGCCGTGCGGCGCATCGACATCGCCGAACACCGGCAGGGCGCGCTTCATCGTGACACCCGGATGCGGGAAGGGCACCAGGATCATCGACTGGCGCTTGTAGGGGTCGGGGTTTTCCGGATCGGACTGGCCCATCACGATCAGGATGCGGCAGCGCGGGTCAGGCGCGCCGGAGGTCCACCATTTATGGCCGTCGATGACGTATTCGTCGCCCTCGCGGCGGATCGAGGTTTCGATGTTCTTCGCATCCGACGAGGCGACGCGCGGCTCGGTCATCGCGAAGGCGGAGCGGATCTCGCCGGCGAGCAGCGGCTTCAGCCAGGTCTCTCGCTGATCGGGTGTGCCGTAGCGGGTCAGCACTTCCATGTTGCCGGTATCGGGGGCGGAGCAGTTGAAGGCTTCCGGGCCGAAGGGCGAGCGGCCCATGATTTCGGCGAGCGGCGCGTATTCGACGTTGGTCAGCCCGGCGCCGTGCTCGGATTCGGGGAGGAACAGGTTCCACAGCCCCGCCGCCTTGGCCTTCTGCTTGATCTGCTGCAGCAGTTCCAGCGGCTTCCACTGGTCGGCCTGGGTGTGGGCGGTGTGGAACAGCGCCTGTTCGTTGGGGTAGATGTGCTCGGCCATGAAGTCGGCAACGCGCTGGCGCAGAGCCTCGGTCTTGGCGGAATAACGGAACTCCATGGTGGCATTTTCCTCGTGGTCTGATTCTGCTGGACGATCGATTTGACCCAACTGTGCGAGGTGCGCGCGGGTTATGCAAGTCCCCCAAGGGGCAGATCGGATACGGCCGGGATACTGCCGCTTGACAGGGCGCCGCCCGCCGCCGATTTTCCCGCCCGCTTCACAGGAGGGAACCGGATGAGCACGGAACACCAGCCGCGTCTTGTCGAGATGCTGCCGCAGCACAGGATCGACGAGGCGGCCCTGTTCGCCTATCTGGCCGCCCATGTCGACGGATTCGCCCCGCCGGCGACGATCCGCCAGTTCCAGGGCGGGCAGTCCAACCCGACCTACCTGATCGAGACGCCGGGGCGGAATTACGTGCTGCGGAAGAAGCCGCCGGGAACGCTGCTGCCCTCGGCGCACCAGATCGACCGCGAATATCGCATCCAGAGCGCGCTGGAGGGGACCGCGGTGCCGGTGGTGCCGATGCTGCATTACTGCACCGATCCCGCGGTGATCGGCACCGAGTTCTACGTGATGGGCCATGTCGCGGGGCGGGTGTTCCACGACGTGATGATGCCCGGCCTGGCGCCGGAGGAGCGCGGCGCGATCCACCGGCAAATCATCGAGACGATCGCAGCGCTGCACAAGGTGGATTACGAGGCGGTGGGGCTTGCCGGATTCGGCCGGCCGGACCATTACGTCGCCCGCCAGATCGAGCGCTGGACCAAGCAGTACGAGGCCTCGAAGACCGAGGACTTCGCGCCGATGGCGAACCTCATCGCCTGGCTGCGGGGCAATATTCCCGAGCGCGACGAGAGTTCCATCGTGCATGGCGATTTCCGCCTCGGCAACATGATGATCCACCCGAGCGAGCCGCGCATTCTCGCGGTGCTGGACTGGGAGCTTTCGACCATCGGCCATCCGCTCGCGGATCTCGCCTATTGCTGCATGTCGTACCACCTGCCGCCCGGCTCCGGCCCGGCGATGGCGGGGTATCAGGGGGTCGATCTCGCCGCGCTCGGGCTGATGAGCGAGGCGGAGGCGCTGGAGCTGTATTGCCGGCGGACCGGGCGGGAGCGGATCGAGAACTGGCGGTTCTTCCTCGGCTTCTCGCTGTTCCGCTCGGCGGCGATCGTCGAGGGCGTGTATGCCCGCGCACTCGCCGGCAATGCGGCCGACCAGCGCGCCCACCGGATGCACGACGTGTTCCTGCAGGTCGCGAAGACCGGCTGGAACGTCGTGCGCGGCGACTGACGGGGATGGATCGCGGCCCGCGCCGCCGCCTCGCGTAATCGTATCGGCGGCCCGGGATGCGACCGGCGCCGCCAGCAGAAGGAAGTCCGACACATGAAGCTGTTTCACTCCGTTGCCAGCCCGTATGTCCGCAAGGTGATGGCCTGCGCGATCGCCCGCGAGATCGACCAGCTTATCGAGCTGATCCCGACCAATCCGCATGAGAGCCCGGCGGCGCTGACCGCGAACAACCCGCTGTCGAAAGTGCCGTGCCTGGTGACCGACGAGGGGGTGGGGCTGTTCGACAGCCGGGTGATCTGTGAATATCTCGACCAGGTCGGCGATGCGCTGCCGCTGTTTCCGGGCAGCGGGGCGGCCCGCTGGACCGCGCTGCGCTATCAGGCGATGGGCGATGGCATTCTCGACGCCGCCGTGGGCATCCGGATGGAGAGCCTGAAGCCGAAGGAAGCGGCGCGGGCGGCGTTCATGGAGCGGCAGATGCAGGCGATCGAGCGGACGCTCGCGGTGCTCGAACAGGACCCGCCGGGCAAGATGCTGGATATCGGCTCGATCGCGGTGGGCTGCGCGCTGGGCTATCTCGATTTCCGCCACGCCGGGTATGACTGGCGGAAATCCTGTCCAGTGCTGGCCGAGTGGTTTGCCGCCTTCGCGCGGGAGCCGGCCCTCGCGCGGACCGCGCCGCCGGCGGCCTGAGGCCAGGGTCTAGAACATCATCCGATCAGATGGAGTCATCTGATCGGATAAAGATGCTCCAGGTAGCCGGGGTTCAGGCGGCGACCCAGCGCGCCGCCAGCTTGCCCGCGCCATCCGGCGTGCCGATGGCGCGGCGATGGCCTTCCGGCCGCAGCCACAGGACATCATACAGCGCGGGGCGAAGGTGGCAGACGGCGAAATGCCGGGCGGCCTCTTCCATCGACAGGGTCAGATCGAGCCGGTCGGGCGCCGCTTCGGTGCCGGGCGGCAGTTGCGTGCGGTAGATCTGCCGCGCGCCTTCGGGCAGGGCGCGCCAGATGGCGTCTGCCTCCACATCGTCGTGATGCAGCGTCACCTCGCCTTCGATGCGGATTTGCAGCTTCGCGGCGTGGGAATAGGCGAGGAGTGCGGCCCGCCCGTCGCGGGCGAGTTCGGCGAATTTGGCGGAGCGCGCATCGGTGTGGAAGGTGATCTGCCCGGTCTGCGCCGCGCGGCCGCGCAGCACGACGCTGCGCAGGCGGGGCGCGCCGTCCGCCCCGGTGGTGGCGAGGCCGATCACGTGGAAATCGCTGCGCCGGTCGCGCACGCCGCGGGTCAGCCGGGCGAGCGAGGCGGCGATGAAATTGTCTGCCGGATGCAGGGCGGGGTCGGCGTCGTGCGCAGTGGCGGCTTGTGGGGCGGCTTGTGGGGCGGCTTGTGGGGCGGCTTGTGGGACGGGTTCGGTCATGGGCGAAGATCTGGACCGTTTCGGGCGGATGAAAACCCCGGCGGGGCAAGAAGAAAGGCGGATGGGGGAGCCCCATCCGCCTTGGTCGTGCTCTGTCTTGTAGATAACTGGAGCATCTTTATCCGATCGGATGATGCTCCAGCTGCGTGGTCCGGCCCGGAGGGGCCGGGTTGCGCGGTCAGTCGGCGCCGAAGACTTCGGGTTCGCCGGCGAGGATCGTCGCCTTGGCTTCTTCCGGATCGGGCGAGCCGGCATTCACCGCGATCTGGATGATGACCAGGCTGAAGACGATCAGGATGATCGACGCGACGAGGTTGGAGAACGTGCCGGTGCCGCCGGTCAGGTTCTTCGGGCCGAGATAGGTGATGAGCCACAGGCCGAAGAAATACGGCGCCAGCCACCACGCGCCGCGCCAGTGCAGGTTGCCGAGCCCTTCGCCCATCACCGCCTCGTAGCCGATATAGACGATCGCAAAGAGGAGGATGATGCCGAACAGGAAGTTGTCGGTCGAAGCACCGCTCCAGAACACGATGAAGTTCGAGATGATGAAGGCGAGGGTCGAGACCAGCGTGCCGCCGGGCAGCTGGTAGGGCCGCTTGTACTGCTCGACCGGCATGGTCTTGCGCAGGGTCAGCAGCACGATCGGGCCGGTGCCGTAGGAGAGCACCGAGGCCGAGGAGATGAAGCCGATGATCTTCTGCCAGGAGGGGAAGGGGAACATGAAGAAGACGCCGACGATCAGCGTCATGATCAGGCCGCCGATCGGCACGCCCACCTTGGAGAGTTTCGCGAAGGTCTGCCCGCCGATCAGCCCTTCCTGGCCGGTGGCGTAGACCACGCGCGATGTGGTGGTGAAGTAGATGATGCCGGTGCCGGCGGGCGAGACCACGCTGTCGATATAGAGCAGGATGGCGAGCCAGGTGGCGCCGATGATGGTGGCGAGGCCGGCGAACGGACCGGAGGCGCCGGCGAAGGTCAGTGCATCCCAGCCCTTGGCGAGGTCGGACGGGCGGAGCGCGCCGATGAAGGCGACCTGCAGGCCGACATAGAGCACCAGCGCGATCGCGACCGAGCCGACGATGGCGATCGGCAGGTTACGGCGCGGGTTGCTCGATTCGCCGGCGAGTTCCACCGCCTGGCGGAAGCCGAGATAGGCGAAGATGACGCCCGACGTGGCGACGGCGGAGAACACGCCGGCCGTGCCGTGCGGCGCGAAGCCGTGGGCGGAGAAGTTGGCGGGATGGAAGCCAGCGATGATCAGCACGATCACCGTCAGCGCCGGGACCGCGAGCTTCCACCAGGTCAGCGCGCTGTTGATGGTCAGCACGAGGCGAACCGCCAGCGCGTTGATCCCGGCGAAGACCAGCATCAGGATCAGCGAGGCGAAGAAGCCGAAGCCGGTCAGCACGCCGCCCTTGTCGACCAGGCCGGGGATGTAGTTGTTGCCATAGGTGATGACCGCGGAGGCCTCTGCCGGCGCCACGGAAACATAGCCGAGAAACACCACGAAGCTCATGATGACGGCCATCAGATTGCCGTGCGAGAGTTTCGGGAAGGCGATCACCGCTCCGCCGCGCGGGAAGGCGGTTGCCAGTTCGGCATAGACGAAGCCCAGCAGCAGCACCGCGACGCCGCCGATCAGCCAGGCGAAGATCGCCGCAGGACCGGCATCCTTGGCGGCGTGAAGCGGGCCGAACAGCCAGCCAGACCCGATGATGCCGCCCAGACTCGCGAAGAGCAGGCCGATGACGCCCGCGTCCCGCTTGAGCTTGACGCCAGATTTTCCACTCATTTTACGTGCCCCCATGACAGTTTATGAACAAACCCTAATGCAGTTTTGCATCGGAGGAAACCGTTCCGTGAAGCTGCCATGACAGAATCGGGGTTTACAACCTTGCCGCCAACCAGAGGGGCAGGAAGCCTGTCCGACCTGTCGAAATCGGACGTAGCGTTCGATAATGCCCTGATCAGAGCATGTTCGTCGGTCCGGATGAATTCATCCGAAAGGATGATGGGCTCAGGTGTCCGCCGGTTCGCGGGCGGGGCGGCGGCGCTGCGGGCGCAGGATCAGGACCATCGAGACGAACAGGGCGGCGAAGCCCATCGCATCGCCCCTCGTGAAGGACTCGGCGAGGACCAGCACGCCCATCAGCGTGGCGGTGGCGGGCAGCAGGGCGGTGAAGGTGCCGGCGATGCCGGCCTGGACCCGCCGCATGCCGTGATACCACAGGATCACGGCCAGCACGCTCGATGTCAGGCTGTTGACCAGCAGCAATCCGGCGATCGTCCAGGTGAAGTGGACCTGCCCGAAACTGGCGATGGCGAGCGGGGCGGTCATCGCGGCGCCGCAGGCCTGCATCCAGAACGTGGCCTGCATGACCGGCAGCAGGCCGGCGGCGCGGCGGGCGAACAGGGCGTATCCGGCCTCGCCGCAGACCGCACCGAAGATCAGCCCATCACCCAGCAGGCTGAAGCCGCCGCCGCCGCGCGCGAGGGCGGCGATGCCGACGCCCGCCAGCACCACCGCCGCCCATTGCAGCGGCCGCAGGTGTTCGCGCAGGAACAGCGCCGCGCCGAGCGCGATCACCGCCGGCAGGCTGGCGAGGACCAGCCCCGCCTGCACCGCGCCGGTGAGTTTCAGCCCGGCGACCATCATGCCGTTATAGAGCAGGGTGCCGCATGCCGCCTGCATGAACAGGATGGCCAGCGTGCGCGGCGCCGGCAGGCGGGGGGCGACCAGCGGGGCAAGGCAGAGTGTCGCGAAGCCCGTGCGCATGAACAGCAGCGGGAAGGTCGGCAGGTGCGCGGCCAGCAGCTTGAGCAGCACGACATTGCCGCCGACGATCACCATCGACGCGGCCAGTGCCGCATAGGCCGCGATCACGGCGAGAGGTCGCTGCGATAGGGGGATTGCTCGCCGAGCATCGCCATTTCCTCCTCCACCGCCGGGCGCTCGGCCTCGAGGAAGCGGCCGACGGCATCGCTGAGGCCGGGATGGCCGATCCAGTGCGCGGAGAAGGTGCGGCTCGGCAGGTAGCCGCGCTGGATCTTGTGCTGGCCCTGGGCGCCGGCCTCGACGCGGGCGAGGCCGGCGCCGATCGCGTAGTCGATCGCCTGGTAGTAGCAGAGTTCGAAATGCAGGAAGGGGACGTCTTCCACGGCACCCCAGTTGCGGCCGTAGAGCGCGTCCGGGCCACGCAGGTTGAGCGCGCCGGCGATCGGGCGGCCGGCGCGGAAGGCCATCATCACCACCACCGCATCGCCGAGGCGCTCGCCGAGCAGGGGGAAGAAGCGCTCGGTGAGGTAGGCGCCGCCCCATTTGCGGTCGACGGTGGAGAGGTAGAAATTGTAGAAGGCCGCCCATTCGCGCCGGCCCATCTCGCTGCCGCGCAGGGCGCGGATGTCGAGCCCGGCCTGGGCGTCGCGCCGTTCGCGGCGGATCGCCTTGCGCTTGCGCGAGGACAGGGCGGCGAGGAAATCCTCGAACCCTGCATAGCCGCGATTGTGCCAGTGATATTGCACGCCCATGCGCCGCAGCCAGCCGGCCTCGCCGAGCGCGTGCCACTCGGCCTCGGTGCAGAAGGTGGCGTGGATCGAGGAGCAGCCGAGCCGCTCGGCGGCGATCTCGAGGCCGCGGGCGAGCAGCGAGGGCGGCAGGGTTTCGGCCATCAGCAGGCGCGGGCCGGGCACCGGGCTGAACGGGGCGGCGACCTGCAGCTTCGGGTAGTAGCGCCCGCCGGCGCGCTCGAAGGCGTTGGCCCAGCCGTGATCGAACACGTATTCGCCGTAGGAATGGGCCTTCACATAGGTGGGGGCGGCGCCGAGCAGGCGGCCCGCGCCGTCGCGCAGCACCGCGTGCTGGGGATACCAGCCGCTGTCGCCGCCGACGGAGTCGCTGTCTTCCAGGGCGGAGAGGAAGGCGTGGCTGACGAAGGGGTTGCCGCCGGCCAGCGCATCCCAGTCCGGCGCCGGGATTTCGTGGATGCTCTGGTGCAGCGAGAGGGAGAGATCGTCCGCGGTGCCGTTCATGAATCCCGTTTGCGATGCGGGAGGGAGCGTCGCATCCCGCGTAATATTTACAAAATCATAGGTGGTGATGCGGCTTATGCAACCATCCGGCGGGCAGGGCGGAGTCCCGTTCGCGGCATTTCGGGCCGTGGCGCGAATTGCGCGCCGGCAGCCGGCGGGCCAGATAAAGGGGCATTCGCAAGGAGACAAAGATGGCCGAACGTCCCGTCCCGCTGCCCGCCGCCGCCCCGCGCCGCCTCGACGACTACCGGCCGCCGGCCTTTCTGGTCGATACGGTCGATCTCATCTTCGATCTCGATCCGGCGGCGACGCGGGTGCGCGCGCGCCTGACGCTGCGGCGCAACGCGGCGCACGGGGGTGCGGACGCACCGCTGGAACTCGACGGCGAGGGGCTCGACCTGCGATCGGTGCTGCTCGATGGCGAGGCGCTCGGTGCGAACCGCTACGCGCTCGGCGAGCATGGCCTCGTCATTCGCGACGTGCCGGACGAATTCACCCTCGATACCGAGGTGATCATCGCGCCGGAGCGCAATTCCGAGCTGTCGGGACTGTATGTTTCGGGCGGGGATTTCTTTACCCAGTGTGAGGCCGAGGGGTTCCGCCGCATCACCTTCTTCCCCGACCGGCCGGATGTGATGGCCCGCTACACGGCGACGCTGATCGCCGATCCGGCGCGCTGCCCGCTGCTGCTCTCCAACGGCAATCCGGCCGATCGCGGCAGCCTGCCGGACGGGCGGCACTGGGCGAAATGGGAGGATCCGCATCCCAAGCCGTCCTATCTGTTCGCGCTGGTCGCGGGCGACCTGGTTTCGGTTCATGACGCGTTCGTCACCCGGTCGGGGCGGCAGGTGCAGCTCGGCATCCATGTCCGCCGCGGCGACGAGGACAAGGTGGACCACGCGATGGCCTGCCTGAAGCGGGCGATGCGCTGGGACGAGGAGGCGTTCGGCCTCGAATACGATCTCGACATCTTCAATATCGCTGCCGTCTCCGACTTCAACATGGGGGCGATGGAGAACAAGGGGCTCAACATCTTCAACACCGCCCTCGTCCTCGCCCGGCCGGATACCGCGACGGATGCCGACTACCAGCGGATCGACCGGGTGATCGCGCATGAATATTTCCACAACTGGACCGGCGACCGGGTGACCTGCCGGGACTGGTTCCAGCTCTCGCTCAAGGAGGGGCTGACCGTCTTTCGCGACCAGGAATATGGCGCGGCGACGACCGATGCGGCGCTGTCGCGGATCGATGACGTCAAGATGCTGCGCGCCCGGCAATTCGCCGAGGATGGCGGGCCTCTGGCGCATCCGGTCCGCCCTGCCGCCTATCGCAAGATCGACAATTTCTACACCGCGACCGTCTATGAGAAGGGGGCGGAGGTGGTGCGGATGATCCGCACCATCATCGGGCATGAAGCGTTCCGCCGCGGCTTTGATCGTTATATCGCGCGCAACGACAATTCGGCGGCGACGATCGAGGATTTCGTCGCCGCGATGCGGGAGGAATCGGGGTTCGATTTTTCCCAGTTCATGCGCTGGTACGAGCAGGCGGGCACGCCGCAGCTGCGGTTCGAGGGCGAATACGACGCGGCGGCGCGGCGCTATACGCTCACGCTGCGGCAGATGACGGCGCCGACGCCGGGACAGGCGCAGAAGGAGCCGTTCCTGATCCCGGTGGCGATGGGGCTGATCGGGCCGGATGGGGCGGCGCTCGCAGCGCGGCTGGAGGGCGAGGCGGCGGCGCATGGCGGCACAAGGGTGCTGCTGCTGCGCGCGGCCGAGCAGTGTTTCGTGTTCGAGGAGGTCGCCTCCCCGCCGGTGCCCTCGCTGTTGCGCGGCTTCTCGGCGCCGGTGAAGCTCTCCGGGCACGGGGCGGCCGGGCTCGCCCTCCTTGCCGCGCACGATACCGACGGGTTCAGCCGCTGGGAGGCTGGGCAGGAATATGCGACGCGGGCGCTGCTCGACGCGATCGCCGCGGTTCAGCGCGGCGAGGCGGTCGGGACCGATCCGGCGCTGGTGGCAGCGATGGCGGCGGCCCTCGACCTCGCGCCGGAGTCGCCGGCGCTCGCGGCACGGATGCTGGCGCTGCCGGGCAGGGACGTGCTGGCGGACCGGATGGCGGTGATCGACCCGGATGCGATCCACGAGGCGCTGGAGACGAGCCGGGCGGCGATCGGCCGGGCGTTGCGGGACCGCTTCGCCGCGCTGTGCGGGGCGGAGGATGCGTCGGCGCCGTTCAGCCTCGATCCGGCGAGCATCGGGCGGCGGGCGCTCGGCAATGTCGCGCTGGCCTATCTGATGGCGGCGGACCCGGCGGCGGGGCTGGACGCGGCACAGCGCCGCTTCGAGAGCGCGCCGACGATGACCGGGCGGCTCGGCGCGCTGGCGCTGCTCGCCGATACCGCGACGCCGGCGCGCGATGCGGCCCTCGCGGCGTTTCACGCGCGCTGGCGCGGCGATGCGCTGGTGGGCGACAAATGGTTCCGCATCCAGGCGATGGCGGCGGCGCCGGACACGCTGGACCGCGTCGAGGCGCTGACCCGGCACGCCGATTTCGACCTGCGCAACCCCAATCGCTTCCGCGCCCTGGTGCAGGCGTTCGGCGCGGGGAACCAGCGCTGGTTCCACGATGCGTCGGGGCGGGGTTATGCGCTGGTGGCGCGGATGATCGGCGAGGTGGACCGGGTGAACCGGCAGATCGCGGCGCGCTGCATCGATGTGTTCGCGAGCTGGCAGCGCTTCGATCCGGCGCGGCAGGCGCTGATGCGCGGCGCGCTGGATACGCTGCTCGCCGATCCCGCGCTGTCGGCCAATGCGCGGGAGATGGCCGAGCGGGCGCGGGCGGGGGCGTGAAGCCTCGCGGGCCGGACCGGCGATCCGGCCCGCGACATCGGGAAACTGAAGTTCAGCGCGCGGCGGCCAGCGCCTGATCGAGGTCGGCGATGATGTCCTCGATATGTTCGAGGCCGATCGACAGCCGGACATAGCCGGGCGTGACGCCGGTGGCCGCCTGCTCCTCGGCCGAGAGCTGGGAGTGGGTGGTGCTGGCGGGGTGGATGGCGAGGCTGCGGGCGTCGCCGATATTGGCGACGTGGTAGAACATCCGCAGCGCCTCGATGAATTTCCGCCCCGATGCGGCGCCGCCGGTCAGCTCGAAGCCGACCAGCGCGCCCCTGCCGCCGGTGAGGTAGGTTTCCGCCCGCCGCCGCGCCTCGCCGGTGGCGACGCCGGGGTGGATCACCCGCACCACGTCCGGATGGCTGGAGAGGAAATCGACGACCTTCTCGGCGTTCTCGCAATGCCGCGCGATGCGCAGCGGCAGCGTCTCCAGACCCTGGATGAGCTGGAAGGCGTTGAACGGCGAGAGGGCCGCACCCTCGTCGCGCAGGATCACGGTGCGGGCGCGGATGATGTAGGCGACCGGGCCGAGCGGCTTGACCGCCTCGACCCAGACGGCGCCGTGATAGGAGGGGTCGGGCGCGTTCAGCAGCGGCTGGCGGTCGGGCTGCGCCGCCCAGTCGAAATTGCCGGAATCGATGATCATCCCGCCGATCGAGGTGCCGTGGCCGCCGATATATTTGGTGGCGGAATAGACCACGATGGCGGCGCCGTGGTCGAAGGGACGGCAGAGCAGCGGCGCGGCGGTGTTGTCCATGATCAGCGGGATGCCGAGCGGGCGGCCGATCGCCGCGACCTCGGCGATGGGGAAGACCGCGAGCTTCGGGTTGGGCAGGGTTTCGGCGTAGTAGGCGCGGGTCTTGTCATCGGTCGCGCGGCGGAAATTCTCGGGGTCGGTCGGGTCGACGAAGCGGATCTCGATGCCCTGGTCGCGCAGCGTGTTGGCGAAGAGGTTCCAGGTGCCGCCGTAGAGATCGGTGGAGGCGACGACGTTTTCGCCCGCGCGGGTCAGCGTGCGGATCGCGCTCGCCGAGGCGGCCTGGCCGGAGGCGACGGCAAGGGCGGCGACCCCGCCCTCGATGGCGGCGAGGCGCTGCTCGAGCACATCCGTCGTCGGGTTCATGATGCGGGTATAGATGTTGCCGAGCTCGGAGAGCGCGAACAGGTTGGCGGCGTGTTCGGTGCTGTTGAACTGGTAGGAGGTGGTCTGGTGGATCGGCACCGCGACCGAGCCGGTCGTGGGGTCGGCGCGCCAGCCGGCGTGCAGGGCGAGGGTTTCCGGATGGTGGCTCTTGACCGTCATGGACTGTCTCCGTCGATGGCTCTTGGTTTCAGGGCACGTTCCGCGACTTTCGGGCCGGAGATCGTGCTCTGTCGGGCCGGAGGCTAAGCCGCGGGCGGGTGGCGTGGCAAGAGTGGCCGTCGCGCGCGGCTTGCGGGGTTCAGCCGCGCACGCCGGCGAGCACGGCGAGCACGGCGTCGCCATAGCGCTCGATCTTGCTCGCGCCGATGCCGGGGACGGTCGCGAGGTCGCTGCGGTCGCGCGGGTGGGCGGCGGCGAGGGCGGCCAGTGTCGCGTCGTGGAAAATGACATAGGCGGGCACCTGCTGCGTCCGCGCGGTGTCGCGCCGCCATTCGCGCAGGGCGGCGAAGGCGGGGGAGTCGGTGGTGCCGTCCGGTGGGACGGGGTCGCGCCGGGTTGTCTTGCGCGTGCCGGCGGGGTCGCGGCGCAGGCGCAGCGATTCCTCGCCGCGCAGCACCGGGCGGGCGCGCGGGGTGGCGAACAGCGCGCCATGCGCGTCGTGATCGACCTCGATCAGTCCGGCGACGATCAGCTGGCGGAACACCGAGCCCCATTGGCGGCGGTCGAGATCGGCGCCGACGCCGAAGGTGGGCAGGCGGTCATGGCCGAGCTGTTGGATCCGCTCGGTTCCGGTGCCGCGCAGGATGTCGATCAGGTGGCCGGCGCCGAAGCGCTGGCCGGTGCGCAGCATGGCGGAGAGCGCCTTGCGCGCGGCCTCGGTGCCGTCCCAGGTCTCGACCGGGAAGCGGCAATTGTCGCACTGGCCGCAATCGCGCGGATAGGCCTCGCCGAAATGGGCGAGGATCGCCCGCCGGCGGCAGCCCGCCGTTTCGCAGACGCCCAGCAGCGCGTCGAGCTTGGCGCGGCCGACGCGCTTGACCTCGTCCGGCGCATCGCCCTGGTCGATCATCCGCCGGCGCAGTGTTACGTCCTGCATGCCGTAGAGCATCAGGGTTTCGGCCGGCGCGCCGTCGCGCCCGGCGCGGCCGGTTTCCTGGTAATAGGCCTCGAGGCTCGACGGCAGGTCGAGATGCGCGACGAAGCGGATGTCCGGCTTGTCGATCCCCATGCCGAAGGCGATGGTGGCGACCAGGATCAGCCCGTCGTCGGCGAGGAAGGCGTCCTGGTTGCGGTTGCGCGTCTCGGCGGGGAGGCCGGCATGGTAGGGCAGGGCGCGCAGGCCCTGGCCGCAGAGCCAGCTCGCGGTGTCGTCCACCGCGGCGCGGCTGAGACAGTAGACGATCCCGCTCTCGCCCGGATGGGCGCGCAGGAAGCCGAGCAGCTGGCGCCGGGGCTCGGTTTTCGGGGCGATGGCGTAGGTGAGGTTCGGGCGGTCGAAGCTGGAGAGGAACAGGCGCGCGCCGCCGAGGCCGAGGCGGCGGGCGATGTCGTCCCTGGTCTGCGGGTCGGCCGTCGCGGTCAGGGCGATGCGCGGCACGCCGGGGAAGCGCGCGCCGATGGTGGCGAGCTGGAGATATTCCGGCCGGAAATCGTGCCCCCACTGGCTGACGCAATGGGCTTCGTCGATCGCGAACAGGGCGATCCGCACCGGTTCGAGCAGGGCGAGGAACTCCTCGGTGACCAGCCGCTCGGGGGCGACATAGAGCAGGTCCAGCTCGCCGGCGCGCAAGGCCCGGCGCACCTCCATCCGTTCCGCTGTGCTCTGGGTCGAATTGAACGAGGCCGCGCGGACGCCGAGCTGGCGGATCGCCTCGACCTGGTTGCGCATCAGCGCGATCAGCGGCGAGACCACGATGCCGACACCCGGCCGGCAGAGGGAGGGCAGCTGGTAGCAGACCGACTTGCCGCCGCCGGTCGGCATCAGCACCAGCGCGTCGTGGCCGGCGATCACATGTTCTACGACGTCGCGCTGGCTGCCGCGGAAGCCTCCATGGCCGAAGACGCGGCGCAGCACCGATTCGGGATCGGCGGCGGCGGGCGGCGGGACGGGGAGATCGATTCGCACGGGCGCAGGTGTAGGGCGCGCGCCGGGACCACGGCAATGGTGCCGCTCTGCAACACCATGAAACAAGCCGTCACAATATTGATCTCGATCAACGACCGCGCGTTTTGACCCTGATACCTCGGGCATCGTCACTGAATGAAAGTCAACGGGAGACTGCACATGAAAACCCGGTCACATCATGGTTCCTGGCGCCTGGCGGCTGCGGCTGGCATGGTCGCCGCGGCATCGCTGGCGGCGCCCAACGCCGCCTATGCCATTCCCGCCTTCGCGGCGCAGACCGGAGAGCCCTGCTCGGCCTGTCATATCGGCTTTCCGCAGCTGACCCCGTATGGGCGGGATTTCAAGCTCGAAGGCTATATCGCCGGCGGCATGTTCCCGACCTGGAAGAATTTCGCGGCGATGTCGCAGATCGGCTGGACCCAGCAGCACGACAAGGTGCCGGGCGGGTTGCAGCCGGGCTTCAAGTCGAACGACGCCTGGGCGGCGCAGCAGACCAGCCTGTTCTATGGCGGCGCGCTGGATTCGGCGATCGGGCTCGGCGCGTTCGTGCAGGTCACCTATGACGGCGTGGCCCGGCAATGGACCTGGGACAATACCGATATCCGCCTCGCCCGGCCGGGCCGGCTGTTCGGCCATACGCTGTTCTGGGGTGTGACGCTCAACAACAATCCGGGTGTCACCGATCTGTGGAACACGCCGCCAAGCTGGGGGTATCCCTATATCCCGTCGGGCCTTGCGAACGCGCCCGCCGCGGCGCAGCAGATCGCCTCGCTCGGACAGTCGGTCTATGGCGTCGGCCTCTATGGCGCGCTGAACGTGACGCCGGCGGACATGATCTATGCCGAGGCCGATCTCTACAAATCGCTGCCGCAGCGGCTGGGCTACGCGCTCGGCGCCGGGGGCGGGGTGAAGATCGACGGCGTCGCACCCTATGTGCGGCTCGCCGTCCAGCATCAATGGGGCAATTCCTCGATCGAGGTCGGCACCTACGCGCTGATGGACCGGACCTATCCGACCGGTGTGGCAAGCGGGCCGACGAACCGCTTCTTCGACATCGCCGCCGATTCCCAGTTCCAGTACATCACGCAGAACCAGGCCCTCTCGGTGCAGGCAAACTTCGTTCACGAATCGCAGGAATGGGCGCCGGGGGCTGCCAGCAACCGGGCCGACAGCCTCAATGTCGCGACGATCACGCTCTCGGACCTGATCTACCAGAAATACGGGATCACGGAATCGTTCAACACGATCTACGGCAATGCCGATGCGGGCGAATATACGAGCAGCGCAAATGGCAAGCCGAACAGCAACGCCTGGACGACGGAGCTGGACTATTATCCGTTCAACAATGGCGGGCCGAAATGGCTGCCGTGGCTGAACGCGAAAGTGTTCGTCGAAAACACGATTTATCCGGTGTTCAACGGCAGCGCCCGCAACTATGATGGCGCTGGAACAAACGCGCAGGCGAACGATACGCTCTTTGCGGGCGTGTGGCTGGCTTTCTGACGATCATAACGCACCCGCCCAGGGGGGCGGGTGCCCGACAGGAGAGACTGCACATGAAATCCTTTTCCATCCTTGCCCTGGCCGCCGGTGCCTTGAGCATCGCCGGGGCGCATGCGGCGAATGTCGCGCATGGCGAGGCGCTGTTTCAGGCCCAGTGCGCCGCGTGCCACAGCGCCAAGGCGGGGCAGAACGGGATCGGCCCGTCGCTTGCCGGGATCTATGGCGCCAAGGCGGCGGCGAGCACGGGGTTCCAGTTCTCACCGGCGCTGAAGAATTCCGGCATCGTCTGGAATGCGGACACGCTCTCGAAGTTCCTCGCCAACCCGCAGGCGGACGTGCCCGGGACCAAGATGCCCTATATGGGCATGCCGAATGCGGGGGATCGCGCCGACGTGGTCGCCTATCTCAAGACGCTGGGCGGCAAGTAGGGCGATTGCGGCAGGGCCTGGCCCTGCCGATCGGCCCATACCGTTGATCGGGCGGGTCTCATCCGGCGGGAGCGGATGAGGCCCTGTTCGTCGTTGGTGGGGGCGCTTCGCGCAGTCAGAGCATCATCCGATCAGATGGAATCATCTGATCGGATAAAGATGCTCTAGTTATCAACAAGATAGAGCACTACATCCGATCCGAAAGGATCGGAAAGTGCTCTAGATCGTGCGGACGCCGCGGGCGATGGCGGCAACACCGGTGCGCGAGACCTCGGCGAGGCCGAGCGGGCGCATCAGTTCGAGGAACGCGTCGAGCTTGTCGGTCGCGCCAGTGAGTTCGAAGACGAAGCTCTCGGTCGTCGCGTCGATCACGCGGGCGCGGAACGCGTCGGCGAGGCGCAGCGTCTCCAGCCGCTTCTCGCCGCCGCAGATCACCTTGATGAGGGCGAGTTCGCGGGCGATGTGCGGCCCTTCGGCGGAGAGGTCGGACACGCGGTACACCGGCACGAGGCGATCGAGCTGCGCCTTGATCTGCTGGATCACCAGCTCGGTGCCGGAGGTGACGACGGTGATGCGGCTCTTGCGCCGGTCATCCTCGACGGGGGCGACGGTCAGGCTGTCGATATTGTAGCCGCGGCCGGAAAACAGGCCGATGACGCGCGCGAGAACGCCGGACTCGTTCTCGACCAGCACGGAGATCGTGGCGGCGCGCATGGGTTCCTGGACGATGGCGTTCATGTCGGCTCTTTCAGGTTCGGTGTCTCGGGATCTCGGCGGCGATGGCGGGGCTCAGACGAGCACGAGCCCCTCATCGGTGATGCCGGCGGCGCTCGCCTCGTGTTCCGGCCCGAGGATCATCTCGTTGTGCGCCGCCCCCGAGGGGATCATCGGGAAGCAGTTCTCCGCGCGGTCGACATGGATGTCCGCGATCACCGGACGGTCGGTCGCCAGCATCTCGTCGATCACCCGGTCGAGATCGTCGATGCTCTCGGCGCGCAGGCCGACGGCGTGGAAGCTCTCGGCGAGGCGCACGAAATCGGGCAGGGCGGCGGAATAGCTCTCGGAATAGCGGCCGCCATGCAGCAATTCCTGCCACTGGCGCACCATGCCCATGTATTCGTTGTTGAGGATGAAGATCTTCACCGGCAGGCGGTATTGCGCGAGCGTGCCCATCTCCTGGATGTTCATCAGGATGCTGGCTTCGCCGGCGATGTCGATCACGAGTGCGTCGGGATGGGCGATCTGCACGCCCATCGCCGCGGGCAGGCCGTAGCCCATCGTGCCGAGGCCGCCCGAGGTCATCCAGCGGTTCGGCTTGTCGAAGCGGAAATGCTGGGCCGCCCACATCTGGTGCTGGCCCACCTCGGTCGTGACATAGGTCTCGCGGCCCTGGGTCTTTTCCCACAGCCGGCGGATGGCGTGCTGCGGCTTGATGATCGCACCTTTCTCGAAGCTCTGGGTGAAGCGCAGCGAATCCTTCTCGCGCCAGGTTTCGATCATGCGCCACCACTCGGCGAGCGCCGCACTGTCCTGCCGGGAGTCATCCTGCTTCCAGGCGGGGATGAGGGCGCGCAGCGCCTCGGTTGCGTCGGCGGCGATGGCGATGTCGACCACCACGTTCTTGTTGATGTTCGAGGGGTCGATGTCGATGTGGATTTTCTTCGCGTGCGGGGCGAAGGCGTTGAGCCGGCCGGTCACGCGGTCGTCGAACCGGGCGCCGATGTTCAGCATCACGTCGCAGCCATGCATCGCGAGGTTGGCCTCGTAGGTGCCGTGCATGCCGAGCATGCCGAGAAAGGCCGGGTTCGAGGCCGGGAAGGCGCCGAGGCCCATCAGCGTCGAGGTGACGGGGGCGCCGGTCAGCTTCGCGAACGCGACGATCAGTTCGGCCGAGTCCGGGCCGGAATTGATCAGCCCGCCGCCGCTGTAGATGATCGGCCGGCGCGCGCCCTTGAGCAGCTTCACCGCCGCGGCGATGCCGGCCGGATCGGGCTCGGTGCGCGGGCGGTAGGAGCGGTGCGGGCCTTCCGGCGCCTCGGTATAGGGTGCCGGGTTGATGAGGATGTCCTTTGGCAGGTCGATCAGCACCGGGCCGGGGCGGCCGGTCCGCGCGACGTGGAACGCCTCGTGCACGATGCGGGAAAGGTCGTCCGAGCGCTTGACCAGGTAGTTGTGCTTGGTGGCCTGGCGGGTGATGCCCGTGGTGTCGGCTTCCTGGAAGGCGTCGTTGCCGATCAGGTGGGTCGGCACCTGGCCGGTGAGGCAGACGACGGGGATGCTGTCCATCAGCGCGTCGACCAGGCCGGTGACGGCGTTGGTGGCGCCGGGGCCGGAGGTGACGAGGACGACGCCGACCTTGCCGGTCGAGCGGGCATAGCCTTCCGCCGCGTGAACCGCCGCCTGCTCGTGCCGGACCAGGATGTGGCGGATCGCGTTCTGCTGGAAGAGCGCGTCGTAGATCGGCAGCACGGCACCGCCCGGATAGCCGAAAATGACCTCGACCCCCTGCGCCTTGAGCGCGCGGAGAAGGGTTTCGGCCCCGGAAGCAACGGATTTGTTCACGGCGTTGATATCCCCATCATGTGCGATCGCGTCGCAGGCCTAGCCCGGTCTGCTGCGCTGCGTCAACCCGGTGAATTAATAAATGAAATGATATTGCCGATCATGCTTTCAGAAAATTGCGCTGGATCGACAAATCTTGAACTGATCATATGCGTATCGCGCTCATCTGCCAGTTTCTGATGGCGGAACCAGGTGGCCTGGCGCTTGGTGTAGGCGGCGGTGGCGGCGATGGCGCGGGACGCCGCCTCGTCGAGGCTGATCGTGCCTGTGAGATGCGCCAGCAACTCCGGCACGCCGTGGGCGCGCAGGCCGGGCAGCGCGGGATCGGGGGCGCGGGCGGCGACGGCGGCCACTTCCGCCAGCGCGCCGGCGGCGAGCATTGCCTCGAAGCGCGCCGCGATCGCCGCGCGCAGCGCCTGGCGCGGCGGGTCGAGCAGGAGCAGCATAACGCGGTATCCGGCGAGCCGCTCGCGCGGTGCGGCGTGCCAGGCGGCGAGGCCGCGCCCGGTGCCGAGCAGCACCTCGGCGGCGCGGGCGAGGCGCTGGGGATCGCTCGGCCGCAGCTTCGATGCCGTTGCCGGGTCGCGCGCCGCAAGCCAGGCGTGGAGTGCTGCCGGGCCATCCGCCGCGAGCATCCCCCGCGCTTGCGCCCGCGCGTCTGGCCCCGGATCGGGGATCGGGGCGATGCCGTTGACCAGCGAGGAGAGATAGAGGCCGGTGCCGCCGCACAGGATCGGCAGTTCGGAGGCTGCGAGTTCCGCCAGCGCCCGGCCGCGCCACCAGGCGGCATCGACCGCCTCTTCCAGCCGGCGCACGCCGTAGAGCCGGTGCGGCGCCGCCGCTTCGTCGGCCACGCTCGGGCGGGCGGTGATGATCCGCCAGTCGGCGTAGCATTGCATCGCGTCGGCATTGATGATCGTGCCGCCGAAGCGCTGTGCTGCGGCGAGGGCGAGGGCCGACTTGCCGGAGGCGGTGGGCCCGGCTGCGATCAGCAGCGGCCTTGCCGGGGGGGCGGAACTTGCTCTAGGCGACTGGGTCATGAAATTCGTTCTGGTGCTGGTCGCGGCGCGCGACAAGGTAACGTTGACCGATACGATGGTGGCCCGCGTGCGCGGGCTGGCCGCTGGCGGCCAGCCATTGTGGCTTTCGCCCGGCGAGGCCGCCGAGATTCCCTGCATGGAGCCGCCGGATTTCGCGCTGGTGCGCGCGGCGCTCGACAATGCCCCGGTGGATGTGATGTGCGTCCGGGATCGCGGGCGGCGCAAGGCCGTGCTGGTCGCGGACATGGACAGCACGATCGTGACTTCGGAGACGCTCGACGAGCTGGCCGCCGAGGCGGGGGTGGGCGAGCGGGTCGCCGCGATCACCGCGCGCTCGATGGCGGGGGAGCTGGATTTCGCCGATGCGCTGCGCGAGCGCGTCGCCCTGCTGGAGGGGCTCGATGTCGCGGCACTCGAGCGCACCTGGCGGCGCACCGCGATCATGCCGGGCGCGCGCGCGCTGGTCGCGACGATGCGCGCGCATGGCGCGGTGACGGCGCTGGTCTCGGGCGGGTTCACCTGGTTCACCAGCCGGGTGGCGGCGGAGGTCGGGTTCGACACGCATCGCGCCAACGAGCTGCTCGATGATGGATCCCGGCTGATCGGCCGCGTCGCCGAGCCGGTGCTGGACCGCGACGCCAAGCGCACGGCGCTGCACGAGCTGGCGGCGACGCGCGGGGTGAAGCTGTCGGCGACGCTGGCGGTGGGCGACGGGGCGAACGATCTCGCGATGATCGCCGATGCCGGGCTGGGGGTGGCGTATCACGCGAAGCCGATCCTCGCCGAGGCGGCGGCGGTGCGCGTCGAGCATGGCGACCTGCGCGCGCTGCTCTTCGCCCAGGGCTATCCGGCCGCGTCGTTCAGGGCGTGAGGCCGAGCCGCGGGCGCTCGATCAGCGGGCAGCGATTCATCACCACGACGAGCCCGGCCGCGCGGGCGAGGGCGGCGGCATCCTCGTTCACCACGCCGAGCTGCATCCAGATCGTCGTCGCGCCAAGGCGGATCGCGTCGCGCACCGCCGGCAGCACCCGTTCGGAGGCGCGGAACAGCTCGACCATGTCGAGCGGGGCGGCATCGTCGAGCGAGGCGGCGACCTCTCGCCCGTGCAGCATGGTGCCGGCGAGGCCGGGATTGACCGGGGTGACGTCGTAGCCGAGGCGGAGCAGCGCGCCGAGCACCTCGTTCGAGGGGCGGGCCGGGTTGGCCGAGGCGCCGACCAGCGCGATCCGCCGCGTGTTCGTCAGGATGCGCGCGATCGTCGTATCGTCGAGCCCGTCGATGCTCATGAGTCGCCTCTGGTCTGCCGGTTGAGCCTCCTGTAAGCGCACGGACCATGCGCACCGCAAGACCCTATCTGATCTTTCTGCTCGGCCTGCTGAGCGTCGCCGCGTGGTATCTGCCGAACCGGCCGCGTGCCGGCGGCGTCGCCATGCCGGATGCGCGGTTCAACTCGGTGTCCTACGCGCCGTTCCGCAATGGCCAGTCGCCGCTGACGAAGACGTTCGCCTCGGCCGCCGAGGTGGAGCAGGATTTGCGGCTGATCGCGCGTCACGCCAGCGGCATCCGCACCTATTCCTCGATCGAGGGCGATTTCGACATCGGCGCGCTGGCGAAACAGGCGGGGCTGAAGGTCTGGGCCGGGATCTGGCTCGGGTCGAACCCGAAGGACAATGCGCGCGAGATGGCGGCCGGCATTGCCGCGGCGAACGCGCATCCGCACACGATCACCCGCGTGGTCGTCGGCAACGAGGTGCTGCTCCGGCGCGACCTGTCGGTGGGCGAGCTGATCCGCGACATCGATCATGTCCGCGCCCGGGTGAAGCAGCCGGTTGCCTATGCCGATGTCGCCAGCTTCTGGTTCGAGTTCCCGCAGGTGGCGAAGCATGTCGATGTCGTGATGATCCACCTGCTGCCGTACTGGCAGAACCATCCGGTGGGGGTGAACGCCGCGATCGCGCGGATCGGGCGGACCATCCGCAAGGCCGAGCGCGTCTTTCCGGGCAAGACGATCTCGGTGGGCGAAACTGGCTGGCCAAGCCGGGGGCGCTGGCGGGCGGATGCGGCGCCGTCGCGGGTCAACGAGGCGATCTTCCTGCGCCGTTTCGTCAGCCTCGCCGATCGCGCGCATGTCGATTACAACCTGATCGAGGCGTTCGACCAGCACTGGAAATACCACGACGAGGGGATCGCCGGCGCCAATTGGGGGATATGGTCCGCCGGGCGAACGCCGAAATTCCCGCTCGCCGGGCCGGTGGTGGAGATGCCGCACTGGCCGCTTTATGCCGGGGCGGCCATCGCGCTGTCGGTGGTGTTTGCGCTGGTCGGCGGGGTGGCGGGCGCCTCGGGCCTCGCGCTCGCCTTCGGCCTCGGCAATGCGCTGGTCTACGCGTGGGCGATCACCCATCATGTGCTGTACGACGGATCCCTGCTGATCTGTGCCGCGGTGAACCTGCCGGCGCAGCTTGCCCTCGCACTCGCAGCCCTGCGCCGGGCGCGGCACGATAAGGTGGAGTTGCGGGCTGATGGGGCGGCGACGGTGCTGCTGTTGCGCGCGAGCCTGTTCGGCAAGGCGGGCCCGGGCGACTGGGGCAGGCATTTGTTCGACCACCTCTGGTTCCTGTTCGTGGTGGCCGTGACGATCGTGCAGGCGGGGCTGGTGTTCGACCCGCGCTATCGGGATGCGCCGTTTCCGGCCTTTGCGGTGCTCATCGTGATCGCGGCCTGGCGGCTTGCGCGCGGCGATTTTCCGGCCGCGCGGAGCTGGCGGGACTGGCTGCCGAGCGCGCTGCTCGCCTCCGGCGCGGTGGCGAGTGCTGTCATCTCCGGCGTGCTGAACCTGGAGTTCATGCTCTGGAACGCGCTGATGCTGGTGGTCGCGGCACCGGGCCTGCTGGCGCTGCGGCGTGTGGGCTGGCGTATGGGCAGGTGAAAAGGAGCATCGTCCGGCCGGATGGCGTCACCCAGCCGGACGATGCGCCGAAGGTCATCGCATCGCCAGGCTTTCGTTGCCCGGCGGGATGATGAAGCAGGATTGATGGGTGCGCTTGAGATCGTTGCAGACCATCTTTGCGCTCCGCTGATCGAGCCCGGCGATCTGGGCGCGCCAGACGCGGCGGCGGCGGACGATTGTGCTGCCGACGCGGGCAATGCCGACGCGATGCTGGCTGCGCACGCGCAGGGCCTGACGCTTGGCGAGGCTGTAGCTATCGAACGCGCCGACCTGCGCGGTCCAGCCGGGGATCATGTCGCGCGTCACCCGTGTGCCATGCGTTGCGTGGGCGGTTGCGGCGGCGAGGCGCAGGTGATGCGTGGCCGGCCGGGCGAGATGGGCGAGCAGGGCCCGGGCCGGAGTTGGTGTTGCGACCGGGGCGATGGCCGGATGAGGCGTGGCGACCGGCCGGGAAGCCGGCATCGCCCTGGTGTTGGCGGCCACCACCAGCGCCGGTGCGCCGCCTTCGGCCGCGAACCCGGCATCGAGCAGATGGGCCATGTTGTCATAGGCCACGATCCAGGACGGGGCGTGCATTTCCACCCCGATCAGCATGTGGCCGTTGCGCACCGCGGCGGTGACGAGGTTGAACCGGGCGAGGTTGGTGAAGCCGGTCTTCATGCCGATCGCGCCGTTGTAGCGCTTGAGCATGCCATCGATATTGGGGATGATGCGGCCCTCGAAGCGGAAGCTCGGAACCGAGAAGAGGTAGCGGTATTGCGGATAGTCGAGCAGCAAATGGCGGGCGAGGATCGCCATGTCGTAGGCGTCGGTCACCTGGTTCGGATCGGGCAGGCCGGACGGGTTGCGGAAGACGCTGCGCTGCATGCCGATGGCGTGGGCGTGGGCCGTCATTTCGGCGGCGGCGCGGCGGATGCTGCCATTGCCGAGATACTGGCCGAGCGCGGTTGCCGCGTCATTGGCAGAGAGGGTGGTCATGCCCAGCATGGCCTGCCGAACGGTCACGGTCTGCCCGGCCACGAGATCGAGCTTCACCGGCTGGACCGAGGCCGCCGCGGCGCTGACCGGCAGCGCCGTGTTCATGTGCAGCCGGCCGTCCTTGAGCGCGGTGAAGGCGAGGTCGAGCGTCATGAGCTTGGTCAGGCTCGCGGGATAGCGGATGTTGTAGGCGTTGTTCTCGGAGATGATCTTGCCGGTGGCGGCGTCCATCACTACCCAGTCGATCCCAGGGGCGACCGGGCCGGACCCGGTGGCGGCGGCCGCGATCGGCATGGCGGCCGCGGTCCGGGTGACATGCCGGTAGGGACGGTGGTGATGCGCGTAGGCCATGGCCGCCGGTACGGCCAGCAGCGTCGCCGCGCAGGCGCCGCCAATGGTCATTCGCGCGCAGCGCTTCAGGACGATTCCTGCGCGATCGCGCAACCCGGCAAAACCCATATCGAACTCCCAAACATGAACGATACCTCATGCGTCGGATAAAATGATTTTGCCTCGCTGTCCAGTTTAAATAGTGAAATTAATAAAAAAGCCAAAGGGTTAATGGTTAATCTTGCGTTGATCGGGGCGGACGCCCGCGCCGCGCCGGATCGTTCCGACATCGAATGGTCATTGTGCGATGCACAAAAATGTTTGACTCTGCCGTTGAGAAGGCCTAGATCGGTGTTGTTGCACTGCACTATAAATGTGCGTGCGGGATATCTGGCCGTCGTGTTTCTGCCTGAAACGAGGTGACGACAGCCAAGGTTGGGTGCCGCGAGGCGCCGGCTATCGTTGCAACGGACTGACAAGGAGTGGATGACGATGACAACAAAGACAAAGGCTGCCGATACCGTCCAGAACACCGCCGAGGCGGCTGTCGAGGCGACGAAGGCCCAGGTCGCGGCAGGGTTCGAGAAGACCCTCGCTTCGGTCAAGGAAGGCATGGAAAACGCCGCGAAGGGTTTCGAGACCCAGCAGGCGAAGATGAAGGAGCAGGTTGTGAAGGCGATGAAGACCACCGAGGAGATGATGGCGTTCGGCCAGGGCAATTTCGAAGCGCTGGTGAAGGCGAGCCAGATTTTCGCCTCGGGCATGCAGGGCATCTCGAAGCAGATCGCCAGCACCACCCAGAGCTCGGTTGAAGAAACCGTTTCGATGACGAAGGCGCTTGCCGGCGTGAAGTCGGTCAAGGAAGCGGTCGACCTGCAGACCGGTTTCGCCCGTTCGCTGATGGAGAAGGCGGTTGCCGAGACCGGCCGCATCACCGATGCCTCGCTGAAGCTGACCGAGCAGACCATCGCGCCGCTGACCGCGCGCGTGACGCTCGCCGTCGAGAAGTTCGGCGCGTCCATCTGATCCAGATGACATGCCCCTGGACGCCCTGACGGGTTTCGGGGGCATGACAACGAAGCGATGCTGGCAGTGCCAGTGTCTGCGAGACGCCTGAAATCCGCTGGGTTTCAGGCGTTTTGCGTTGCGGAGCGTTGTCAGGGCGCGCTGGCGCGGACCACCAGAACGTGGAAGCTGCCCGGCTTGAACGCCCGCCTTGGATAGGTTTTTCCCGGCGCCGGCGGCAGCATCCCGACTTGCTTCGCTGTCGAGAGGTAGGCCGTCCTTGTTGTGGCGTCGAAGGTCAGGGTCCGGGCGCCCGGCGCGGTGCCGAGGCGCTGGATGACGCGGTATTCGTCCCCGGATCCATCCTTGGGCGATGCGCGCACGATGCTCAGCGTGCCGTCGATGCTCGGCGCCAGCACCAGCGCATCCCGCGCATCGTAGCGCACGGCGTCGGCGAACCCCGGCAGGGGCAGCGAGGCGACCACCTTCCCGCCACGCGCATCGACCACTGCCAGCACATCGTTGCGGCAGGACACGAACAGGCGCATGTCCGCCCGGTCGATCGCAAGGCCGGTCGGTCCGGTGCAGGCGGGGGCGACGTCGATCTCGCGCAGGATGGTCATCGCCCGCGGATCGATCACCGCGATCCGGTTGGCCGATTTGAGGTTGAGATACACGCGCCCGCGCCCGTCGGCGACGATGAATTCGGGATCGGCATGGAAGGGCAGGGAGCCGACGATCCGGCCGTTTGCCGGGTCGATCGCGAACAGCGTCTGGCTGACTTCGTTGGGCACGAGCACAAGCCGCGACGAGGGATCATAGGCAATGCCATCCGGCCCTCTGCCGACATCGATGGTGCGGATCGTGCGCAACGTCTTCAGGTCGAACATGATCACCGTGCCGGCAATGCCGGCGGTGGCGAAGCCGTGGCCGAACCGCGGCGCCAGCGCGATGCCATGCGCCCCCCGGACATTGCCGATCGTGCCGATGCGACGTTGGGTGCGGGTGTCGATGACGTCGACCCGGTCGCCCTGGGCGGCGAAGATCCGATGCGCCGCCGGCTCGGTTGCGAGGTAGTCCCATTTCACCGGGCCGGGCAGGGCGATCTGGCCGGCAACATGAAAGCGGGGTGTTGCGGCGCGTGCGAAGGGGGCGGCGCACAGGCCGGGCAGCAAAGCGAGGGCGAGGAGGCGCGGCTTGATCATGGAAGGTCCGTTCCAGTGTGGTGGAGCGTCGGCTTCCCCGATCGGCCGCGCGCGGGCAAGCCGTGTCGGCGGGATTTCATCGGAACGTCATGGCGACGACCGTGCGGTGACAGAGCGTCATCCGATCCGGATGGATCGGACCGCGCTCCAGCGCATGCGACGTCAGCGCTGGCAACGGGCTGGTCGCCGCCCTGAAATCGAGATTGGGAGGGGGGAGGCATTTTCTGAAATGAGTGGTCGGAGCGGCGGGATTCGAACCCACGACCCCCAGTCCCCCAGACTGATGCGCTACCAGGCTGCGCTACGCTCCGACAGGGGCGTCTTAGCAACTGATTCAGGGTGAGGCAATCGACCCGGGACGCTTATCTCGCCTCGAGCATCATCCGATCAGATGGAATCATCTGATCGGATAAAGATGCTCGGTTTGTCAGTATGATAGAGCACTACATCCGATCCAAAAGGATCGGAAGTGCTCTAGGCTCTGGACTCAACTGATCCAAGATGTGACGGCGAGGACGAGGCAAATACCAGCGAGGAAATTTCGTGCGGTTTTGTCATATCGTGTG
>NZ_NCAS01000058.1:0-14668 GCF_002255515.1 Acidiphilium sp. 20-67-58
TTTCGTTGAGTTCTGCGACCAGAGCGTTGCTGTCGAATGCCTTGTCTGCGATCAATCCACCGAATTCGACGTTGTCGATCAGTGGCGGGACCTCGATGCTGTCATAGCGATTGCCCGGCATGAGACGAAAGCGCACAAGGTTGCCCAAGGCATCCGTCAGCGCCAGAATTTTGGTTGTCATGCCACCTTTGGAACGGCCTATGGCCTGGCTTTGAGTCCCCCTTTTGCGCCCTGGCCGTGACGGTGGACTTTGACGATCGTGGCGTCGACCATGGCGTATTCCATGTCGGGTTCATCAGATACCGCGTCGAAAATCCGATGGCCATCTCGGAAGAAACTTCCTGCTCGGCGTCGACGGTGATGCCATCAACGCCGTCCTCGCCGGCGTCGGATACAACCTCCGCCTCCTCCGCAGATGGTTGATCAGGCTTCTTTGTGCCCTCCTCGCATGGCTCTATGCCGCAAACCGCTCACCAAGCCTCGGCTTCGCCCACCGCCAGATCACATAGTTCACAGGTGACCACCTAAATTCAACTTGAGACGTCGTGCTATCCGTCCGGCAGCACGAAGCTGGTCGCCAGTCGAACTGGAAGCTAATCGACCATGTAATCACGGCGAATTGGCAACGCGTCCAGCCGCTTTGTCAACTGGATCTGGAACACTACGTTCGTCCGCATCCGGAAGCCGATCTCGCACAGGACGAGATAGAATTCCCACATCCGGTAGAACCGCTCGTCATAGAGGCGCACCACATCCGCCCGCCGCGCGACGAAACGCTCGCGCCAGTGCCGCAGCGTCTCGGCATAATGCAGCCGCAGTACCTCAACATCGGTTATGATCAGGCCGCTCCACTCCGCAGCGGCGGCAATCTCCGACAGGGATGGCAGGTCGGCCCCGGGAAAGATGTATTTCCGCAGAAACGGATTGATCGGCGCGGGATGATCCGAATACCCGATCGTGTGGATCAACGCGACGCCGTCATCCGTCAGCAGGTCGCGCAGCTTCGCAAAGAACTCTGCATAGTTCCGCTTTCCCACATGCTCGAACATCCCGACCGAAACGATACGGTCATAAGGACCCGCTTCGTCGCGGTAATCCTCCAGATGAAACCCCACGCGCTCGGCAACCCCGGCTGCCGCGGCCCGCTCGACGCTCAGTCTGTACTGCTCGGTGCTGAGTGTCACGCCCGTAACCTCGGCATCGCAGTGCGTCGCGATATCGAGGCACATGCCGCCCCAGCCTGAGCCGATGTCGAGAACCCGGAGTCCGCGCCGGTCGAGCAGCAGCTTCGCCATGATGTGCCGCTTCTTGTTCGCCTGCGCCGTCTCCAGATCATCGTCCGGCGAGTGGAAATAGGCGCAGGAATACTGCATGTCCCGGTCGAGAAACATCGCATAGAATTCGTTCGACAGATCGTAATGATGGGCGACGTTGCGCCGCGCCCGCGACATCGGGTTCGACTGCCGCACGTGGCGCCGGGCCCGGTTGAGCAGCGCAAGCCATGGCAGCGACCGCGCCTGACTTGCATTGCGCCCGATCACGGCAGCGAAGTCATAGAGCGTGCCCTCTTCAATCCGCAGTGCGCCGTTCATGTATGCCTCGCCCACCGTGAGCGCCGGATTGACGGCAAGCCGATACTCCATGGCCTTCGACATCAACCTGATTGTCGCGCTGGGCGCGGAGCCGTCGCCGACCTTGTGCAAGCGGCCTCCGGCATCGATCACGCCGAGGCTGCCGTCGTGCACGAGCGATTTCAATATCGAAATAAACATTGCGCCCGTTCGGTTCGCGTCTTTCCATATGCCAACGGGAGATTGGCTCGTCCGACACAATGATATCGCCAATGAGCCACGGTTCGCAACCGTTCATGGTCCGTTGGCCGGATCAGCCGCTTCTCGTTCTACTCGATCCGCGTGAGGCCTTAGGGCCTGATAACGGGCGCGAAGACGCCGGCACCGAGCAGCACTGAACGTCCGCTTCCGGGATCACTCGAAGGGCCGTTCAACGGCAGCCGTGGGTCAGGGTGAACTTTGGCTGCGCGACGGCAAGGCTGAAGCGGCCCTCGATCCATGGCCCGGGCTGGGCGGGGCAGTGCAGCACTGCGCCATTCCGCTGTCCCACCCTCGGGTTTTGGTGTCCGCCCCCGTGGTACCGTGATCTCGAGCGGGCCGAACGAGCCGAGGATTTGCCGATGACGGGTACCATGGCGATATCCGACGGCCGCCTCGCCACCCCGGCGGTATTGCCCCCGCCCGAGCGCCATCGTCAGCTCTTCCTCAAGCATGATCCTTGCCATGCTCCAGCACCATCCGGACCGCTCGCTCCCGCACCTCAGGCGAATACCGTACCGATGTCTGCCACTTTTCCATTGCTCCATCCTCAATAGTTGGAGCCTCAGGGATTCCCGGCGCGGTTCATTTCAATGAAACCGCCGATCCGATCCCGGACGCCTGTCTCGATCGGGTCGAACCACGCCGTCGCGTCAAACAAGCTGGTTCTCGTTGACCCCGTGCTATTCTTCTCCATGGCGTGATCTCCATCGGCGCTCGAACGTCGAATCTGGTGGTTGAACTCACCTTGGCATTACGCCACCCAGAATTTCCACACACTTCAAGACGCCACCAAAACCAGCGCTACCACCGTCAGCCAGGACCGCTACCGCGCTGACCCTTGCCGGACTCGAACACATTTTCACCCTCATTACTATCCCAAAGCGTTGAACAGCCCTCACTGCGGCAGTAGCTGGGCGTCTCTGTCACGGTGAGTCGAATACTATGACGCGGTGAATGTGACGATTGCGGGTCCTGCTGCCATCGGGCGCACGCCGTCGTCCGGCTACGGATCGGGGACAGGTGCCAACTGACGCACTCTGACGCTTGCCGGGCCTAGCGCCTCCGCGAGGCAGGCGACGACCATGTCGTGCAGCGAACCTGCATAGATATCGGCGGCCACGGCAGCACGCAGCCTGTCGTCACTCACCATGTTGGTGGGCCAAAATCCGACAAGAATGCAAACCGACGGGCTGCGTGCCCGCAGCCGACGCACGGTGTAGCGCAGATCGGAGGATGTGCCGGCAATGCCGGAATAGGTCAGGCAGACCATCTGCACGCCCACGATGTCGAGCGTGTCGGCCGCACGCAGGCTGACGGCTTCATGCGTCAAGACGCTGGCGCCGATCCCGCGCTTGCCGAGCAGCTGAGCGAGCATCGCCGACGCCAGATCATCGAGCGGGCCGCGGCCGGCCACGCACAGCACCGCGGAAGGGGCCTGCCAGTCCGGCGACAGGCCGACCGGTTCGCCCAGTCCGGCAGGCGGCCCGGGCTCGCGCGATTCCGACGTTGCCTGCAGATCTGACGGCAGCCTCGCCGGTCCCGCGGCACTCAGAAGCGTATCGCTGTCGTCATGGTCGCCGATTTCCTCCAGCAGTCCCTGCACCCCGGCGATGATCCGAATGGTCTGCGCCTCGGTCAGCACCCCGCGCTCGATGTCGATTGTGGCCAGTCGCAAGCCGGGGATCGCGACCTCATCGTAGTATGCCGACAGCGTACACGACTTCAGCAGCTGCTCGGCGTCGTCTTGCACTTCGTCCAGTCGGCCTGCCAGCATCCGGTTGTAGAAGCTCTCTACCGGCGTCAACGCTGAACGGTCGCCGAGCAGCACGTCGAGGAACTTCAATCGATCCACATGGCGGCCCAGAATGACCAGACAGAGTGTGAGCGGCATCGACAGGATCAGCCCGACCGGCCCCCACAGCCAGCTCCAGAAGATCGCCGCGACCACGACGGACAGCGGCGACAATCCGGTGCTGTGCCCATATGCCATCGGCTCGATCACCTGGCCCATCACGCCCTCGCTAACCACGAACAGGGTCCCCGTCCACAGCAGCATCGACCAACCCGGATCGACTGCCGCGGCAAGCGCAAGCGGTAGCGCGGCCGCGAGCCACGGGCCGATATACGGAATGAAGCGCATGAGGATCGCCATGATGCCCCACAGCACCGCGCTCGGCACGCCGATGACGAACAGACCGAGGCCGATCATGCTGCCGAATGCAGTGTTCAATGCCAGCAGGGTCAGGAAGTACCGGCTCAGGCGGTGCCCGGCCTCATCCATCGCGGTCATCGTCCGGTGCAGATCGCCGGTGCCGAGCATGCGGATGAGTCGGTCGCGCAGATCCTCGGGCCGCAGCAGAATGAAGATCGCCACAACCACGACGATGGCCGTAGTCATCAACGGCGATAGGATCGGCGTGAGGACGCGCCTCGCCAGCTTCATCAGCGACGGTTCCGGCTGATGGACCTCCACCGGTATCGGCTTCGCGGCCGCGTTGGTGGGTGCCGCGGCGGACGCTGCACTGACGGTCGTGCCGGCGCTCGCCGGCGCGCCGGCCGACGCGTGGCTGTCGCGATTGATTTGGCTGCCCATGCTCCCGACGAAAGCGGAGAGGCGGCCAAACGTCGCGCTCTGAACGGCATCGACCTTCTGCTGGATGGTGTCCGTATAACGCGGGATGTCGCCGGCAAGATCGGCGACCTGGGTGCCGATCAGGCCGGCGGTGCCGAGGATGACGCCGAGCGCCAACAGCACTGCGAGTACTACCCCCGGCACCCGCCCCAGCCCGGTGCGGCGGAGCAGATTTACCAGCGGGGCGAGCAGGAACGACAGCAGCACCGCCAGCGTGATCGGGATCAGCACGTCGCGGGCGATCGACAGCGTGGCGACCGCCACCACCACGCTGATCAGCGTCATCAGCCCCGAGGTGTCATTGATCGCGGCTGGCGTGCCCGGTCGCGCCCGTGGCGGCGACAGATCTATCATCAACGTAGCCGTGGTACTGGTGTTACGAGCATCGGCGAACCCATTCAGCGGTGCAAGGCCGCGCGTTTGGCGTGGTCATTGTTCAGAAGCCAGAACGTCGCGATCTGGCGCGCGGCGGACAGATCCGCGCGCGCCAGATACGGGCTGGTGCGGCCGCTCCCGGGCAGGCTGGCATCGACGGGAAAGCCATGCCCGATCGCGGGCAGCGTCCAGATCTCGACGGCGGGCGGTCGATCGGGCCGGCCCCAGGTCCGATGCCGATGCCCCGATGCCACGTTGTCGGTCCTCGGCGCCGTATCCTGGCCATGCAACTCGCCCCATTGCGCCGCGAGTATTTCGGCGTTCGCCGGATCAACCGTGCGATCTCGGCCGCCTTGCCAGATCGAGACGCGTGGCCACGACCGTCGTGAACGGGCCTGCGTCACTGCACGGACGTCGCCAGCGAGCGCCTGCCGCGACCGCGACATGTTTGCCCGTCGCATGTGAAGCATCGCTGCGACCTGGGTTTGCGCGCAGCCGACCGGCATGCCCGCGACAATGCCCCCCGCAGCGAACACCGCAGGGTATGCGGCGAGCATCGCAGCGGCCATGCCGCCGCCGGCAGAAAATCCGACAATGTAGATTCGTCTTGGGTCGGACCCATAGCGTGCGACCGCGACTCTCAGCATCTGGCGAATCGACATCGCCTCGCCGCCGCTCCGGCGGACGTCATCAGGGCGGAACCAGTTGAAGCAGCGGCCACGGTTGTTCGCGTGAACCTGTTCGGGCACCAGCAGCGCGAACCCCAACTCGTCCGCCAGCGCGAGCCAGCCGGACGCGTTGGCAAAGGCTGCGGCATCCTGGCCGCAGCCGTGCAGGACGACGACCAGCGGCCGGCCCGCGGGCAGCCGGGCGCGGGCATGAACCAGCATCCTCAATGCGCCGGGATTGGAGCCGAACCCGACGACTTCCGACACGCAACCTGCCGACATGCGAGCCGCCGACACCGGCCGATCCACCAACGCCCGCTTCCAGACGCGGGCGGCATCCTTTACCAGCGCCGCGGCCTGCCGCCGCGCGACTTTGGTGGCGCGGGAGTGGCGTGCGATAGCGTTCGCCCCACCCAGCCACATGCGCATGAATGGGGTCTTTCCAGTCAACCTTTTCGACAAGACACTCACCTCACGTCTGCAACACCTTCTTGTCCGCACCAACGGCCGGCTTGGTGCACTGTCTGTCTCATCGCGTGAGCTGTCTGATAGCGTGACTATCATCCGATCATATGCTTCAATCCGATCGGCTGTTGCTCTTGAAGCGAATGTATCTGTGATGTTCTCAGACATGGGCACGCTTGGGCAGGTTGCGATCAACCACCGCCGAGCGCCGATGGATCTGCCTTGGCGTCGCGCCAGACATCGGGTGGGGCACTCAAGCGCGCGCTGCGGATGTGAACGCAGCCGTCCCACATAGTAGCGCGCGTGCGGAATGCTATTTCCGGACGGAATCCTTCAGACCGCCGACCGTATTCTGCACCCTGCCCTCGGTCTTGCCGGCACGTCCTTCGGCTTGCAGCTTGGCATCGCCGACGAGTTTACCGACGGCCTCTTTCACGGCGCCCTTGATCTCTTTCGCCAATCCAGCTACGCGATCCTTGTCCATCAGCCGGCTCCCGTTACGATCTCTGCTAAGGCTTTGCACGAAACCCGGTGCGGCTCGTTCGCTGTCGATCGCTATACTGGATCGTGTGATCCGGCCTGCCGAGGCCTCAATAATTAGCAGGGCCTCACTTCCCATAGAAGGCTCGGAAACTACGCATCTCCGGCTCTGCGTACTCGCCCCGTGGAGGCCGCGCCAGGGCGGGCGTCTCGAGGAGGCTTATCACACTTCATCAAAGCGTTCGACGATGCGGTCGCGGCATACCCCGGCGCGGCGACCAGCTCAGCCGCCACCTGCGGCTCCAATAGAGGGCACACATATACGCTCCGACGCCCGCGAGAGGCCCGCCAGGCCACGGCCCGAGCGTTCCGCGAAGGGCGCGTGGCGGGCGTCCGGTTCGGCATGCCTTCACGCGCACGCGCGCCGGCGCGACGCGCTCATCCGCGCGATGCCGAGGGCGGCGCATATGCCAACTCGGCGAGCTCTTCGAACGCGGAGATCAGTGGCTCGGTCCGGACATCTCCGACCGTGACACTCGATACCTCATGCTCGGCAAGGCTGTCCAGCATCCGGGTAACGCATCGCCGAATTGCCGGATTCCGAATCCGACTGAATCTATCGGCGATCTGGTCGATATCGTCATATTGGCGCATGTCCACGGCGGCCTGCCCGACGCCGCCCGCGGCGCGACCGCCGACCGGACACCCGGTTTCGGCCTTTGGCGCCTGCGGCGAGGACGCCGAATCCGTGTAGAAATAGGCGAGGTCCACGCCGAGCGCCTGCGCTAACCGGAACAGGTCCGCTGGTGCGACATGCTGTATGCCGCGCTCGTAGGCGGCGATCCCTCTCACTGGCACGCGCAGTGTCATCGCCAGTTGCCGGCGAGAGAGTCCAATTTCCGCGCGCCGTGCCGTGATCTGACCGCCGATATGGGCGTCGAGAGATGCGACCTGCAATGACACTATGTTGCGCGGACGGCCTGTTCTGTCATCCATGTTCCATACCCCACCTATTGACGGCACGCGCGAAGCGAGCGGTCGAGCCTACAATCTGGCAGACCCGACCGCTCGCCGGACAGCCTCGGAAATTACTCATGCAGCGCGGTGGCGGCGCACGCCATCGCGCTACTCCATCGTCGTCGAGCGCGTGGTCTGCGTGGTCGTGGTCACGGGCGCGCCCAGCATTGGCGGCGCCGCCGCGGTCGCTGTGGTCGAGGTGCTCGTATGTTGCGTCGTCGTCGTCGTCGCGGTGTCCGGCGAACCGCCACCGCAGCCGGCGAGGACCAGGACGGCCCCGCTCATCCACGTGGCAAGCAGAATGCGTGCCGCGGTGGTCTTGTTCGATCGCATGATGTCCTCCGGTTCATTTCGTGGTCGAGTATGGAGACGTTGTGTCGGTCGTGGTGCTAGTGTGTGGCACAGGTGTAATCGTGGTGGTGCTGGTGGACTGGCTGACCGCACCGTCTTCGCTGCCATAGGTCGTCTTCCGCGATTGCGACGTATTCCCGGCCGCATCGACGCTGCGGCTGGTTTCGGTCGTGCTCAGCGTGCCGCTCGGCGACGGCATGACCGGCGTCCACGTCATCGCGGTAGGCTGTAGCGTATGGGCGGTGGATGTTGTGGTCGTCGTCTGCGCGTTCGCGCCAGCCGTCGCCAGAGCGAGGCCGGCGCCGAGCGGCGTGATAACCTGAATGCGGTTCATGGATTCTTTCCTGCTTTCAGGGTGTTTAAACGTCACCTGGGCGGGTTCCGGTTAACGGGGCGAGAGGTTGATCGTGCTCGGACTGGTGAGACCGCCGACGGCTGCACCCACGCCACCGCCGATCAGCGCGCCACCACCCGGCCCGATGCCGGTCACCGAACCGACAACCGCGCCCGTCCCTGCGCCGATCGCAGCACCGGACAGGGCACGGCCTCCCGGCGAATAGCCGCAGCCGCCGAGTAGCAACCCGGCTCCGGCGGCAACGGTGAACCAAGCCAGTCTATACGATCTCATGCTAAAGCTCCTGATGGACGCGCCATGGTCGCGCGTCGGGTCCGCAGCACCTCTGTGTTGGCCGGTAGGCGGGTGTTTGACGCGCATGCCGAGATAGTCGCACTGCTCAACATGGCGACCCGCGAAACGATCATGCAGGACCGGAATCTACGTAGTTCCCAGTGGAAGAAATCCGATCTCGCCAATGTGGCCGAGGCTTCCGAGCGCGCGCGATACCGAGCCTTGCAAAGCCGGGGCGCGGCATTGTGGGCTATTTGGCCGGAGTCTTGTCCACCTCGACGGTCTTGGAGTGGGCCCTTCTCAGCGTGCGCCGTGGGCGCAGTCGAAAATTCCTCCCACTATGTCCAAGACGTCACCTTCGCCGAGAACGTTGGCGTCTTGGATTGTGTGGAAATTGCCTGTGGCGGCGTCTCTGGTTTGGGGAGCCTGACGAGGTCAGGCGACGAGATTAAGATGCATTGAGGCAGGAGGTTCTCCGAGGCTCTGCCCACAAGACGCGCCTGGTCAAGGACTACGTGGCCTCGACCGCGGGGCGTCTGACGCTGCATTTCCTTCCAGGCTGCGCGCCGGAACTGAACCCGGATGAGTTGGTCTGGAGCCATGTGAAGCGCACCGGCGTGGCCAGGAATCCGCTGCGCGAGGGTGAGAAGCTGCGCGATAAGATTGACGCCCAACTCGCCGCCATCAAGCGAGTATCTGGACTCGTGCGCTCATTCTTCCTCGCCCCCAGTGTCATGGCTGTTCAACGCTTTGGGATAGTGATTGAGAGCGAGGATGTGGTAGAGGTCGGCAAGCGCGGCGCGGTAGCGGTCCTGGCTGAGGGTGCTGGCGCTGGGTTTGCTGTTCATCATGATGTTGAAGGCGAAGCTGCGCAATCGGGCGATGACGCCAGGGTTGGTTCGGATCCGGGATCGATCCTCGGCGAAGGTGACGTCTCGGACATAGTGGGATCGATGCCCCAATGTGCGCGGATGGCCTTGGCGGCGATGGCGGCGGTGAGGGATGTGTTGGCGACGTAGAAGGCGGTGTCGTGTGTCAGCTTGAGCAGGCCGGTTTCGGGATTGCGGGTGGCGATTGCGCGCTCGACCTGAATGATGGCGGCGACATGGGGATGCCAGTCGGTGCCGGCGAGCGCGCAGGCGGGATCGAAGACGGAGACGGTGCGGGTTTCGTCACGATTGCGGCCGCGGTCGCGGGTCCGGAAGACGTCGTATGGGGCGCTCGATGTGGCGATATGGTGGATCGCCTGCTTCAGCGTCGGTTGATTGTCCTTGACCTGGACGATGAGGCTGATGTTGCCCGCCTGGGCGACGTTGAAGGCTTTTTTTGGCAGTGCAGGGCATCCAGGGTGACGAGTGTGTCCTTGGCGATGCCCAGTTCGGCGAGCAGCGCCTGGGCGGCGGGGATCTCGCTGGATTTCTCGCCGATCTCGACATGAGCGAGCACCAGCTTGGTGTCGGTGGCGAAGGCGCTGAGCACATGAGCCGCGGTGCGGTCATGGAACCTGTCGAAACTGCCGCGCAGGGTCTTGCCGTCGAGCGCAATGCTGGCCGTGCCGGGCTTGGTCCTGGCCGCCTGCAGCAGTGCCGCGTGGCGTCGGAACGCGGCCTCCACCGCGCCCGGATCGAGCCCCTGGAGGATGTAGCGGATCGCCGTGTGCGAGGGCGCCCGGCGCCATTTCAGGCCGAAGCTGCGGTTCAACCGGCGGCGATGGACGTCGATGAAGGTGACGATGCCGCGATACGAGTTGCTGCCGCTGATGATCGCCAGGATCGAGAACAGCAGGACATGCGGCAGCTTGTAGAGCTTGCCTTCCGCGCGCCGCGGATCGGGAACCTCTGCCAGGATATCGAGCAACGAGCTGAACGCGGCCATGACAACCTCCGTATCGGTTGCCTTCCATCGGTTGCCTTCCCAAGAATCCCAAATCCCGCCGGTCGGGAATCCCCATATTCCCCAGAAAGTCAGTTCGCCCCACAGTGTTGCGCATCCGACCCACCCCAACTCAGAAACCAGCGTTGAACAGCCCTACCGCCAGTGTAGCCTATTACAGACTGTTACTCAGCAGTCGGTAATATAGGCGACAGTTGGTGCTTTGAAGAATGATTGCACGAGACGTGGTTTGCGCTTGATGGCGGCGAGTTGGGCTTCGATTTTGTCCTGAAGCTTTTCGCCTTGGCGTAGCAGCGCTACGAACAACTCAGCATTCAGCCCGCCTTCATAAGTGCAATACCAGAACCCGCCGCGGGCTGTCACCGCCGAGGCGGCGCTGATCGATTGCCGTTGGCCCGGACGCTCGACGATCGGCGTCTGTCCCTTCACGCCCCAGGTCTTGCCATGCACGGCGTCGGCCCGAAAGCCGGACTCGTCCCAGAAAAAGATCTCGCCGCCACAGGACTTTGCCTGCCTGGCGATTTCAGGAAACCGCTCACGTCGCCATGCCTCGATCGCCTCCGGATCGCGCTGATAGGCACGCTGCAACGGCTTTTGCGGCGTCAGGCCCAGTTTCGACAGCAGTTCGCCCACAGCCGTCACACCGAGTTTGATACCAAACTTGCGCTCGATCAGTTCGGCCACAACGTGCCGGGTCCACAGCCCGAAATCCAGGCCGTATTGGCGCGGATCGCGGCCATTGATCCAACGCAACACCTGCTGCTCCTGGCGCGGCGTCAGGCGCCGCGGCCGGCCGGTTGCCGGCCGTGACCGCAAGGCTTTCACCCCGACCCCAGGCTTCGAAGCCGCGCTGAGCCATTTATAGATTGTCGTGCGGCTGAACCCGTATGAGGCAATCACCGAAGAGGCCGCTTCGCCCTCGCGCACCCGCTCTACAGCCATCAGCCGGATGGTTTCCAGGGTGCGATGATCAAATCTGCGACCGTCCCGTTTCATGCCAGAATTATATCATCCCCGCAAACATACGACTAGCAAAATGTCGTCTTAATTACCGACTGGTGGGTAAGTAAGAGTCCTCTCTGATTGGGGTTATTGGTGTCAAGCTGTTCCTCTTTTCGCAGGCCATTCCCGTAGGTCACTCGCTTCTCTCCGCGGTCGGCGCGTGGCCGCCGCATGATGGGATCAGGAGGATGAGGTGTCTCAATCTGTTTCGCGACCTCCGCGGCATACATCCAGTCGCGGGGATCCGGACTCTCAACGAGATCACCTCGTCCATCGTCCCCACGGGAACGACACTGACTCCGCCCTCGTCAGGCGGAAGCTGCAACTCCTTTTCTCATGCTACGGTGGCCTGTTTGCCCCAGCAGAACTCGCTGCCATCGATCCACATGCGATGCAGGATCACCGCCAGCTTGCGCGCCACAGCGACGCGGGCGCGCGCCATGCCCCGGCGCTTGGCCACGTTCATGCCCCATGCCCGCAGCGCCGACCATTTGGTGCTGCGGATCAGCAACGAATGGGCTGCCTCGTACAGCGCCGTTCGGGCCAGTTCGTCACCACATTGGCTGATGCGGCCCTGCACGTCGGTTTCGCCGGACTGGTAGCGTCGCGGCGTCAGGCCAAGATGCGCGCCGACATCGCGCGACCTTCGAAAGCGGTCCGGTTGGTCGATCGTGGCACGGAACGCCAACGCCGTCAGCGGGCCGACGCCCGGCACTGTCATAAGCCGCCTGCATGTTGGCTCCACGCGCACCTCGTCGAGCACGCGCCTGGTCAGCCGCTCCACCTCCCGGGTCATTGTCTCGACAGCGGCCAGCAGCGATCCAGCCAGGCTCACCAGCACCGGGTCATCCGCTACCAATTCACGCACGCGAGCTCCAAAGTCCTTGCGGCTTGGCGTACCAACCTTCAACCCGACCTCGCGCAGCAACGCCCGAATGCCGTTCTCGACATCACGACGCTTGTTCAGCAGCATCCGCCGCGCCGTCAGCAGCGCGCGCCAGGAGCGGCAGGGCGGGCTTTTCACATGCACCGCACGATACCATCCGGTGCGCATGATCTGCGCGATGCCGCGCGCGTCGTTGCGGTCGGTCTTGTTCGGCATCGCACCCATCGCGGCCTTCGCCTGACGCGCTTCGATACAGATCGCCGGAATGCCAGCATCCGAAAGCCCCGCTTGCAGCCAGGCCGTCAGCGAGCACGCCTCCAGACCGACCCGCGCCATCTCCATCCCGGATGCCCCGAAGAAGGCGACCAGCGCCTCCGGCTCGCTGGCAACCCGCGCTTCACGCACAATTCCACCCGTCCCATCGACCACGCAGACCGCGGTCTCTTCCAACGACACATCCAACCCGGCAAAGTATTCCACGGCTGCTCCTCCTCGATGCTTGTGGCCGATGCACACACAACCACGCTCTATCATCCCGAGAGGAGCAGCCACCCAGATCACCCGGGTGAGACCCCAATCACCCCATCTGGTTGAGGCTGCCTACCCAGTTGATCGTCACGTTGCATCCGCAGCCGCATATTCACGACCTGTGTGAATATGCGATATGCATGTGTTAGACAGACACCCTCTATGCAATCCCAAGTTCCTGTGCCGATCGTTCCTGTTATTGTCCGCATCGACTGTCCCAGCACCGCAAGCCCGCTCCGAAAAACATGATACCGAGAATTGCCAGATCAGGTAATTCAGGAACGACCGGCCACTCGGAAAAGTCTTAAGCTATACCAAGACCTATCTGGCAGGTGGTTTGGCCGCTTCAACCGTCTTGGAATGGGCCTTCTCGGAATGCGCCATGGCCGCGGCAGCATGCAGCCTGGCGGGTTCGTGCTCACCCATGTTGAGATGGTGTGCGGCCTCGAGGTGATGGTGTTCTGCTACGGCGTGATGCGATGCCGCAGCGATATGCACGGCGGCCGCCGGATGATTGGGGGCCGATTGGTGGGTGCCGGGGCTGACCGCGGCGGGATTCGCTATTGTCATGTGATTTCTCCAGAAATGGTCCAAGGTTACCGTTCATGGGAGGCATATGATAGCTTGCCCAAGAACAAACTCAAGATATCAGACCATCGCATTGCCCGGTAGGATCGGGAAATACTTACATCACCAACTATCCGACGTCACACTTAGAGTCGGTCCAAGATGATATTCTATTCTTACAGTGCCTTCGTAGCATCAGCCGAATTGAGGCCCAGAGGATGAATGCCAGGGCGTTGGTTCGGTTGAGGCCCTCCCAATCCATGCTCAGGCCCGGCATCGGTTCGACCAGGCAATGATGCGTTCCCCATGCGGTGATCGCGATCCAGCGGTTTGATCTGTCAAACCGGGGGCGCGATGCGAGCGGGTGGTCCGCTTGTTGGAGCCGAGGGAGGCAATCATGGCGCACTACGCAGGACTGGACGTTTCGGACAAAGACACAGCCATTCACGTTGTGGACGACAACGGGAAGTTGGTCTGGCGGGGCAAGAGGGCCAGCGAGCCGGAGATGCTGACCGCGGCCCTGCTCCGGCATGCGCCGGAACTGGTCCGGGTCGGGCTCGAGACCGGACAGTTGGCACCTTAGCTCTACCATTCGCTCAAGGATCTCGGTTTTCCGGTGATCTGCCTCGATGCGCGCCATGCACGCGTGGCGACAGCGTTGCAGCGGAACAAGACTGACGCACACGAAGCCGCAACTTTGGCGCAGTTCGTCCGGACTGGCTGGTATCGGGACCGCCGGTCGGTAACCCCTATATCTCCAAATAATCAGTTCGCACCGCGGTGTTTCGCATCGGACTCACCCCGGCTCAGAAAATAGCGTTGAACAGCCCCGGGGAATCTCCCGCGAGTCAGTATCATTGCGCAAGATTATTATATGACACGCAATACGAGAACGATAATCACAACCAGCACTACCAGTCCCAGAAGTCCACCGCCGATATACATGGATTCAATCCCTTTCTGATATCCCATAGTGATTTTTCGACAATGCAACACGGGTGCCGGGTGTGCCCCGCATTTGCTGGATCGTGGCCGCCCCTTCCACAGGCCGTTGACCACAATTATTTTGAAACGCAGAGAATAGAGTGGAACATTTATCGGGCATGTATGGCGGCGCGGGGAGAGTCGGAAACTACTCAATGGCGGCGGTACTCGGGATGATGCGCAAGCTTGAGCTTCCCCGCCTGCTGGGCCGGAGGGCGTCGCGCGAGCGCAATCTCGCCCTGGCGCTGATTGCGGGCCGTGGGGATTGTCAGGTTGATCGAACGAGGTGTGATTTGACCGAGACGCGATCGATCAGGCGGCGAGATTGGCGGCGTAGTCGGTCCAGAGCAAAAATGCATC